>DBGBSM010000404.1:0-13284 GCA_048468815.1 Parabacteroides sp. | reverse complement strand
ATATAGATGCCGATGCCGGCAAACGAATTTTTAATCGAAAAGAACAAACTGCAGATAAATAAACAGTCGAAGCAAGCGGAACATTTTTGGATAATCCTTTTACCTTTTCCGTTGTATCCGGCAGGAATGCCTGGAACGGCAACCTGCTTTTTCCGTCCGCATCGGAACCGGGAACGCCGCTGCCCGGAATAAAATCAGAACAAGCTGACAAGCAAAACGATATTCAATATCGTAACCAAGCCGCCGAGCGTAAGCAACACGATGTTCGTCGATTTGGAATTGGCGTATTTACCCATTACCTTTTTAGAGGAAGTAAGGTATACCTGCGAAAAAACGGTAACCGGCAATTGCACGCTCAGGAACATTTGCGAAAGGATAAGCCCCCGGAACGGGTCGCCCACCACGAAGATCAGCAATAAAGCCGGCAGGAACGAAAGCAACATCCCGATTTTGGTATGCACGTCTTTCGGTTGATACGCCTCTCCGAAAAAGCCGGCGAAAATAGAGGCACCTGCGATTCCCGAGGTGATAGTAGACGAAATACCCGCCAATAAAAGCGCCCCGGCGAAAATAATACCCGCATTGCTGCCCACCAACGGTACCAGCAATTGCTGAGCCTGGTCGAGCTCGTTCACAACGATGTGCTTTTGGAAAAACGTGGAAGCCGCCAGGATTACCATCGCCGAGTTGATAGCCCACCCGATAGTCATAGCCAGCAACGTATCGTAAAACTCGTATTTCAGTTGTTTCTTGATAACCGTTTCGTCTTCCAGGTTCCACTCCCGGCTCTGGATTACTTCCGAGTGCAGGAACAAGTTGTGAGGCATTACCACCGCGCCCAGCACCCCCATGATAATCAGGATGGAGTTCTCGGGAAACGTAGGCGTTACCCAGCCGCGCGCCGCTTCGCCCCAGTTTACGTCAACCAGTACCAGCTCGTACAGGAACGAAAGGCCGATAATGGAAACGAACATGATAATCCACTTTTCTATTTTCTTGTAGGTGTTGGAAAACAGCATAATCAGGCAAGCCACGGTAACGATAACCGCTCCCGCTTTGATGGGTATCCCGAACAACATCCGCAAGGCGATGGCCCCACCCAATATCTCCGCCAGCGAAGTGGAGATACTCGCCAGCACAGCCGAAGCCAGAATCGGGCGGCTGATTTTGGGCGGCATGTATTTCGTCGTGGCTTCGGCCAGGCAAAGCCCGGTAACGATTCCCAGGTGCGCCACGTTGTGCTGGATAATAATCAGCATGATAGACGAAAAGGTAACCACCCAGAGCAACGCATATCCGAACTCCGCCCCGGCAGCCAGGTTGGTAGCCCAGTTTCCCGGGTCGATAAACCCGACCGTAACCAACAAGCCGGGTCCGATGTATTTCAGCAAATCGAGCGCCCCCGACGACGGGCGGTGATTGATTTTCAGTTTTTCAAGCAACTTCATATCCGATAGTATTTTATTTTTATTCCTGTAAAGTCGAAAACGGAGCCATCCGCAGGCCGGAACAGTTTGCCTTACCGGGCGAGAGGGGAAGCAAAGATAACGAATTTTTTACGGAATCAGCGCAGCAGAAGGAACGAGCGCCTTATTTGAAGGTAAGTATAAAAGCGGTAAGTCCGGTAGCCGGAGAAGATTTCAGCGAGATGCTGCCGCCCGATAAACGCATAATCTGTCTCGAAAGCGAAAGCCCGATTCCCGAGCCCCCCGTTTTCGTAGTGAAAAAAGGAATAAAAATATGCTCGGCCACCTCTGGCGGAATCAGCGGGCCGTTGTTGGTTACCTCGATAATCACCGACTCTTCGGAGCTGCAATACGCTTTTACCAGGATGCGTCCGTCCGGATGCTTGCCGATGGCCTGCATGGCGTTTTTCAGCAAGTTGAGCATGACCTGCGAAATCAGTTTCTCGTCGGCATACAGAATCAGGTCGTCCGGCTGTACGTCGGTTCGTATCGAGATATTCGGATACCGGTCGTGGTGGCGCGCCAGGTCGGCCATCTGTTCGACGAACTTCCTCACATAAAATAACGTAGGTTCGGGCGTCGGGATGCGCGTAAACCTCCGGTACGAGTCGACGAAAGCCATCAGGTTCTTGCCCGTCGTGCCGATCACCTCCAGTCCATGCCGGATTTCCGGATGCGTATCGCCGTGTATTTCGAGCAAGGTATCGCTCAGCGAGGTAATGGGCGTAACCGAATTCATAATCTCGTGCGTCAATACCCGCGTGAGACGAATCCACGAGTCGATTTCCTTCTCGTCGAGTTCCTTGTCGATGTCGTTCAGGGCAACGATACGCAACCGGCTTTGCTGCACGGTAATCTCCGAAGCCCGGATCGACAAACATACGTTTCCCCGCTCGTTCATAAACGAAACCTGCATTTTTTCGCCCGGCTGGATGGCGGTAAGCGAAGTCGCCAGCCGTTCGTCTATCCGGTTGAGTTGCGCCACATGCGTAAGCACCGCTATCCCCAGCAACCGCAATGCTTCGTTGTTATGTTGAAAAATATTTCCCTTCTCGTTGATTACCAGCACGCCCGTATTTACGCAATTCAGTATCAGCTCGTAGTATTTTTCTTTTTCCACCGCATCCGCTTTCGCTTTCAGCAGTAAATCCTTGATACGGTTCAGCGTGAGGCTTACCATATTGTCGCTGTTCGACCACGACGACGCCGGGAACTTGAAAGCGAAGTCGTCGTTGTCGATGGCATCGAACATAAACGCGATTTTCCGGGCGTTTCGGTTGTATTGCTTGTAAAGGAAATAAACGGTGAATCCGGCGGCGCACCCGCTTATAGCCGTCCATAGCCATTCCGTCCGCACGGCGAAAAAAGTCGCCGCCGCCGTAAAAGCCGGCAACAGCACCAACAGGAACGTAAGCGTATGGGTAAGACGTTTCAGCATCGCGGTACAGGTAAAAGCAACCGGTTAAATATTGTACTTTTTCATTTTATTGTAAAGCGTCTGCCGGCTGATACCTAATTCGGCAGCCACAGCCGATAAGTTTCCTTCGCACTTTTCGATACCCTTCCGTATCATGTTTTTCTCCATTTCTTCCAGCGTAACGAGGTCTTTTTCTTCCGGCGCCGGCTCTTCTTTTTTCTGGAAAGTAAAGCTATCGGGCCCCAGCGTTCGTCCTTCGCTGATAATCACCGCCTTTTCAAGGGTATGCTCCAGCTCCCGGATATTTCCGTACCAGGGATAAGCCATCAATTGCGTGGCCGCTTCGGGCGTGATGCGGAACAACGGCTTGCCGTAACGCGCACAATATTTCGCAATGAAGATGTCGGCCAGCGGCAAAATGTCGAGCTGCCTTTCCCGCAGCGGCGGTATTTCGATATGGATGGTGTTGATGCGGTACAGCAAATCTTCACGGAACTGTCCGGCCTCTACCATCTTCTGCAAATCGCGGTTCGTAGCGCAAACCAGGCGGATGGATACCGGAATGGCGCGTGAGCTCCCTACCCGGGTAATCGCCCGGCGCTGGATGGCGGTAAGTAACTTCGCCTGGAGCGGAAACGACAAATTGCCGATTTCGTCTAAGAACAGCGTCCCTCCCGACGCTGGTTCGAACATCCCCGCCCGGTCGGCGCGCGCATCGGTGAAGGCCCCCTTTACATGGCCGAACAACTCGCTTTCGAACAGCGTTTCCGTAATCGCCCCCATATCCACGCATACCAGCGGCGCCGTTTTCCGTTTCGAAAGCATGTGGATTTCGCGCGCCAGCATTTCCTTCCCCGTACCGTTCTCGCCGGTAATCAGGATATTCGCATCGGTTTTCGCCACTTTGGCTACCAATGCGCGCAACCGCAGCATCACTTCGCTTTCGCCCCAGTACATTTCGCTTTCGGACGTTGCGGAACCTTCCGCCGCCGGCTCCTTTTTACCGGCCTGTTTGTTTTTCCGGTGCGTGTAAGCCCCTTGCAGCGTAGAAAGCAGCTTCGCATTATTCCAGGGTTTTACCACGAAGTCGGTAGCCCCCTCTTTGATACCCCTTACCGCCAGGTCGATGTCGGCATATGCGGTAAACAGAATCACCTCTACGTCGGGAGCCTGTTTTTTTACCTCCTTCAGCCAGAATAACCCCTCGTTCCCGTTGTTGATGCCGGCCGAAAAATTCATATCCATCAGCACCACGTCCACCTCTTCGCGGCTTAACGTCGAGAGGAGCGCGTTGGGCGAATCGAGCGTAATTACCTTGGCAAAGCACGTGTTGAGCAATATTTGTACGGCGGCGAGTATCGCCTTATTATCGTCTACTACCAGAATAGTTCCCTGTTTGTTCATGTTAGTTGTCACATTATTAACGAAATGCGCGTCAAAGATATTCAAATTATCCGGAGCCTGGTTCAATTTTGCCGGTATAAATTCTTATGGCAGATGTAAAACCGACGTTCCGGGTTGCCGGGCAGTCTGTAAATTTATTGGACGCCGTTGTCAAATTATTTGACAACCGGGCGGAAAAGCGGTTTTTATATCGGTTTGTTTATTAATGCGTTACGGTTTTGGCACACTATCTGTATTTTCTGTACCGCATAAAGAAAATACGCATGATGAATAGAAAAATAATTACCTCGTTGCTTTCGTGCGCCCTGTTGTACGGCGCTTCGGCACAAACTTCCGGCATATGGTCGCTCAACGACTGCATGGAATATGCCGTGGCCAACAGTCCGAAAGTAAAAAAGCAAGCCTATGCGAATGCCAACAGCACCCAGGATTACCGGGCGGCCGTCGCCTCCCTTTTCCCGTCGGTAGGCGGCCAGGTGCAGTTGGCGAGCAATTTCGGCCGCTCCATCGACCCCGAAACCAATACGTATTCGAACACGTCGAACCTGAGCAACACCTACCAGGTGTCGGGCAACCTGCCGCTGTTCAACGCCGGCGTACTGATTAATAATATCAAGGTGGCGAAGGTAAGCCGCCTGTTAGGTATCCGGAAACAGCAACAGATTGAAGACGAGCTGGCGATGAATACCATGCAAGCCTATGCCAACGTAGTATATTACAGCCGTACCGTGGCGTTGGCGCAGGAAAAACTGGCCGAAAGCCGGCGGAACTTATACAAAACCGAACGGATGGAACAGTTGGGCCTGAAGGGAAAAGCCGATGTGGCCCAAATCGCCGCCCAGGTAGCCACCGACGATTCCGACCTGACGCGCCAGCAAAACTTATACGCCTCCGCGCTGCTTATCCTGAAGGAAAATATGAACTATCCGCCTTCCGGCGAGTTGCAGGTCGATACGGCCGATTGGGCCGCCCCGCTGCTGGCGCCGGTCGAAGACGTCGAAGCCATTTACCGGGTGGCTGTCGAAACCAACCCCGTTGCGCAACAAGCCGGATATAACCTGCAAGCCTCCCGGTTAACCCATAAAATAGCCCGCGGCCGCTTGTTTCCCTCGCTCTCGCTCAACGGCGGGATCAGCACCAATTATTACGACATCCTTTCGGGCGGCGGAAAAGAAAAAAGCTATCCTTCGTTCGGCAAGCAGTTCAACAACAACCGCGGCGAATGGGTAGGCGTTACGCTGAGCATTCCGTTGTTCGACGGGTTGTCGAGGCGCGCCAACCTGAATAAAGCCCGGAACAATGTACGGATTGCCCGCGAGGAACAGGTGGAAATTTTCCGTCAGTTGCAAAACGAGATAGAGCAAGCCGTGCAAGACCGCGACGGCTATGCCAAAGAGGCCGTGCAAATGGAAAAGCAAGTAGAAGCCAACCGGACAGCGTACGAAGTAACCTTGAAGAAGTATGAAAAAGGGTTGCTCAGCGCACTCGAACTGCAAACCAGCGCCAACAACTTGACCCAAGCGCAAGCCAACCGGGTGAAAGCCATGCTCAATTACCGCATCAAAAGCAAACTGGTAGCCTATTATAAAGGCATCCCCCTGATAGAAGAAACAAACAAATAAACAAATACGATGGATATTCAACTCGAAAAGAAAAAAGGAATAAAGAAGAAACACCTGCCTTACCTGGCAGGAGGAGCCTTGTTTGCCGTACTGGCCGGCTGGTTGATTTTCGGAAGCCACCGCTCCACCTTCAAAGTAGACGCCCGTACGCTGAGTATCGGCGACGTAACGAACGAGATGTTCAACGATTTCGTGCGCGTTACAGGGCAAGTGCAGCCCATCACCACTATCCAGCTCAGCCCGCTCGAAGGCGGTATCGTGGAAGAGCGGCTGGTGGAAGAGGGCGCGAAGGTAAAAAAAGGCGACGTGATTCTGCGCCTCAGCAATTCCAACCTCGACCTTTCTATCCTGAACAGCGAGGCCGAGCTGGCCGAGAAGCAAAACTTCCTGCGGAACACGCAAGTTACGATGGAGCAAGACAAGCTGAACAACCGTACCGAAAAGCTGCAACTCGACCTCGACGTAAAGCGTAAGCTCCGCGCTTTTCAACAACAGGAAGAATTGTACAACGAAAAGCTGAACGCCCGGGAAGATTACCTGCAAGCCAAGGAAGATTACGAGCTGGCGCTCGAAAAACGCGAACTGATGATCGAACGGCTGCGGCAGGATTCCATTTACCGCTCCGTACAGATGGAACAGATGGAGGAAAGCCTCGACAACATGCGCCGCAACATGGTGATGATACGCCAGCGGGTGGAAAACCTGCAAGTAAAATCGCCCATCGACGGCGAACTGGGTCTGCTCGACGCCGTGCTGGGGCAAAACATAACGATGGGACAGAAAATCGGCCAGATCAACGATTTGTCGGATTACAAAATCGAGGCGCAGATCGACGAGCTCTACATCGACCGCATCAAAGCCGGACTGCCGGCCGCTTTCGAGCGCCAGTCGGTTTCGTACCGGCTGAAGGTGCGGAAGGTATACCCCGAGGTGCGCGACGGCAAGTTCAAAACCGATTTCGTATTCGAAGGCAACCGTCCCGACAACATCCGTACCGGCCAGACCTATTATATCAACCTGGAACTCGGCCAGCCTACCGAGGCCGTGCTGATTCCCCGCGGAACGTTCTTCCAAACCACGGGGGGAACCTGGATATTCGTGCTCGACCCCGACGGAAAGAAAGCCTACCGCCGCGCCATCAAGATAGGGCGCCAGAACCCGCAGTACTACGAAGTGCTCGACGGCCTGGAACCCGGTGAGAAAGTAGTGGTATCGAGCTACGAGGCGTTTAAGGAAAATGAAGTGCTGGTATTGGAATAATTGCGTAAATTTCGACCGTATGAAACATATCGCTATCGCTTTCCGCTCCCTTTTCAAGAAAGGGCGTAGCAACGGAATAAAAATCCTTTCGCTGGGCATCGGCCTGGCTTTGGGGCTGGTGTTGATTTCGAAAGTCTGCTTCGAGCGCTCGTTCGACCGGTTTTATTCCGGTTACGACCGTATTTACCGCATCCACGAAAGTATCGATAAGGAGGGGCAAACCCGCTATCCGTTCGTACCGGGCGGCGTGGCTCCCGGCATGCAGGCCGAGATTCCCGAGGTGGAGGTGGCCACCCGCCTTACCCCGTACGGAAATAATCCGGAAGAACTGATTTCCACCCCCGATAAGAAACGCTATTCGGTAAACCGTCCGTTCGTGGCCGACGGCAACGTGTTCGACGTTTTTTCCACGCCCGTTTTGACAGGAAATCCGAAAGAAATCCTGGAGCGTCCCGGATACGTGATGGTATGCCGTACCTTGGCCGAAAAAATGGGTGGCCTGCATACGGCCGTAGGGCGGCAATTCGTTTTCGACAGCGACGTGCAAGCCGTTACCTATACCGTAGGCGGCGTGTTCGAAGACGTACCCGAAAACGCATTCCTGCGGTACGACATGCTCTTGTCCGCCCCGGTAATGCCGGAGTGGAGCCTGAACAACTGGGCCGGGAACGACCGCTATTACGGCTATGTAAAGCTGCATCCCGGCGTCGACCCCGATAGCCTCGCGCCGGCCCTCCGGGCGTTGGTGGAGCGGCATGTGGACGTGGAAGAGATGCACCGGGAAGGCGTCGATTTGTTCTTCTCGCTCGGCCCGTTGCTCAACCAGCACAGCGGCAGTTCGCATGTAAAACGCATGAACGTGCTGTTGCTGTTCCTCGCTTTCGTATTGATTTTCACGGCGGTGATGAATTACGTGCTCGTAGCGCTCTCCACGTTAATCAACCGTACCAAGGAAGTGGCCGTACACAAATGCTACGGCGCTTCGGAGCGCAACCTGTTCGGCATCATCTTGTCGGAAACCTTCGTGCACCTGCTCTTGGCGTTGGTAGCGGCCGTGTTGCTTATTTTCGCTTTCCGCGGGAAAGTGGAGGAATTGCTCGACGCCTCGCTCGGCGCCTTGTTCACGCTTCCCACCCTGTCGGTGCTGGCCGGCGTTTGCGTGTTGGTATTCGTGCTGGCCGGCGTGATACCTACCGGTATGTTCATGCGTATTCCGGTGGCCGCCGCTTTCCGCAGTTATAAGGAGTCGCGCCGGCACTGGAAGCTGGCGTTGCTTTTCGTACAGTTTGCCGCTACCGGTTTCCTGGTGGCGCTGCTGGCCGTGATCGAGCGGCAGTACGACTGGATGGTGCACGACCAGCCCGGGTATGCGTACGAAAACCTGGTGTATTACGATGCCTTCGGGGTAGACCCGTCGGTTCGCGAAAGCGCCCTCCGCGAGTTGGAGGCGCTCCCGGCAGTGAGCGGCGTAACGTCGGCTTACCAGCTTCCCATCCAGCAAATCAACGGGAATAACGTGTTCTTGCCGGAAGGCGACCAGACGTTGTTCAACGCGGCCGACCTGATGTTCGTGAACGACGGTTATTTTTCGGTGATGGAGATTCCCGTCGTGGCGGGCGAAGTGTTTACGCCCGGCGCATCGAACCGCGATAAAGTAATGGTAAGCCGCTCGTTCGAAAAGAAGATGGCGGTAGTAGCGGGCTGGACCGACGGGGCGGTTGGCAAAAGCGTGTTTATTACCGGGCATGCGTCCGACCGCTCGCATACCTTTACCGTGTGCGGCGTATACGACGATTTCCGCATCGGCTCGGTAGCGGCTCCCGACCGGCGCCCGTCCGTTTATTTCTACAACAAGCAGGAGGCGCCGGTACTCCTTATCCAACTGCATGCGCTTACGCCCGAGGCCGTGCAGGCCGTAACCGGCGTGTTGCAGCGCGTTATGCCCGACCGCGAAATCTCCGTTCGTCCGTACCGGGCGGATATGGTGAACCTGTACCGGCAATCGCGTTATTTCCGCGACTCGGTGATGGCGGGCGGAATCGTTACCGTGATTATCGCGTTGATAGGCTTGCTGGGATATACCAGCGACGAAACGAACCGGCGCGGACGCGAAATAGCCATCCGGAAGGTAAACGGTGCGGAGGCCCGCGACATCCTGAAGCTGATGTCGGGCAACATTACCCGTATTGCGCTCCCGGCGTTGCTCATAGGCATAGGCGCCGCTTATTACGCCGGCGAAAAGTGGCTGGAACAGTTTGCGCAGAAGGCGCCGGCGAGCTACGGCGTTTTTATCGGCGCCGCGGTAGCCGTATATGCGCTGATTGTAGGGTGCGTGGTATTCCGTACCTGGCGGGTAGCCAACGAAAATCCGGTGGATAGCATCAAGTTCGAGTAAAGCTGATTGTATGAAAGCGATTCTACGTAATTTTATCGGCATCGTGCGGCGGTTTAAGCTCGCCATGTTCCTGAATATGGCCGGGCTTACCCTCGCGTTCGCCTCCTTTACCGTAATTCTGAGCCGTGTACGGTACGAGCAGCAGTTCGACCGTTGTCACCCTACGGCCGCCCGGGTGTTCCGGCTCGATTTAGACCGTACCGGCACTTTTTCCACTATCCTGCCGCGTGCGTTTATCGAAGAAGCGATTGCCTCGTCGCCCCATATCGAGGCCGGTTCGTTGCTTAATCCGTTTATCGGCCGGCGTTATTTCAGCGTTACCACCCAGGGGAATAAGCAAGGGTATAAAGAAACGGTGTACACTTGCCACCCGGATTTAGTGCGCGTATTTTCGTTCCCGGTTATTTCCGGCGACCCGGATTGTTTGCGCGAGCCCGGCAACGTACTGATTCCCGAAAGCATGGCCCGTAAGTTTTACGGAAACGAGCCGGCCGTGGGAAAAGCGCTGCGGGCGGAAGAACCGATTTGGTCGAAAAACCGGCAGGAGTTTACCGTGGGCGCCGTTTACCGTGATTTCCCGGAAAATACGCAGTTACGTAACGGGATTTATACGGCTATCGACCCGGATTTCGCGCTCACTGATTTCCAGGCGAGCAATTACATCGGTTATGTATTGCTAACGGATGCGGCGAGCGCTTCCGCCGTGGCGGCCGCCTTTAACCGCCGTTTCGACTTTTCCCTTATCGGATTGCCCGGCGGCCGGGTCACCTTCACGCCGCTTACCGATATTTATTATAAGAACGAAAGCCACGACGGTACGCTTTTCCGGAGCGGCAACCGGGAAATCAGCCTGTTGCTGTTGGGAATCGCGCTGCTTATTATTCTCGTGGCTGCTATCAATTACACCAATTTCAGTACCGCCCTGATGCCGTTGCGCATCCGCAGCATCAATACCCGCAAAGTGCTGGGTAGCTCGGTGCCGGCCTTACGCAACGGGTTGCTTTCGGAAGGGGTCGTGCTCTGCCTGTCGGCCTGGGTGTTGAGCCTGGCGGTGGTAGGGGGCGTGGAAAAGCTTGCCGGAACGGTGTTTACCGAAGCCGGGCCGGGTTTGTTCAATCACCCGGGAATCTTCCTCCTCTCGGCGGTCATGGCCTTGCTTACCGGTTTACTGGCCGGATTGTATCCGGCGTGGTATACCACCTCCGTGCCGCCGGCACTGGTACTCAAAGGCAGTTTCGGGTTGTCGGCTTCCGGGCGTAAGCTGCGGATGGCGCTTATCGGGGTGCAGTTCGTCGTTTCCATTTTATTGATTGTTACGGTGGGTTTTATCCATTTGCAAAACGAGTATATGCGCCGGTTCTCGTTGGGGTTCGACAAAGACCGGATTGCGGTGGTGGAGTTGAGCGGAAGTTTCTACCGCCAGCACCGGGAAGCGTATGCTTCGCGCCTGAAGGAGCATCCGGGAATAGAGGATGTGGCGTTCAGCAGCGAAAAAGTAGCCTCCAAAGACGGTTACAGTACCGACGGGGCTACTTATAAGGGGAAAGAGTTCAATTATTACCTGATTGTATGTTCGCCGAACTTTTTGCGGGTAATGGGCATTCCGGTACCGGAAGGGCGTGACTTTTTACCTGCCGACGAACAGTCGGAAACGGTTTCTTTCATTTTTAACCGTACGGCCCGCGTCAACCTCGGAATGGAGGCCGGCGATGTGTTTCCGCTTTATTCGTATAACGGATATTTGCGCGGATTCACCGGCGACGTGAAGTTTACTTCGCTCCGGCAACACGAAAGCAACCTGGCTTTTATTACCGGCCGGTTGGAGCGCGATTTGCCGGTTTCGTATATCCGGTTGGCGCCGGGAGCCGACCGGGCCGGAGTAGTGCGGCATATCCGGCAGGTAATGGCACACATCGACGCGTCGTATCCGTTCGACATCGAATGGTACGATACGGTGTTCGACCGCTTGTACCGGAACGAGGAACGGTTACACGGCCTGATATGGATGTTCAGTGTGCTGGCCATTGTGCTTTCGCTGGCCGGGGTGTTCGGCCTGGTGGTGTTCGAAACGCAATACCGGCGCAAAGAAATCGGCATCCGGAAGATACATGGCGCTACGGTGAGCGAAATTCTCCGCATGTTCAATGCGGTGTATCTCAAACTGGTAACGGCTTGCTTTATCGTAGCCGCCCCGCTTGCCTGGTACGGCGTAACGGCCTGGTTGGAACATTTTGCGTATAAAGTGCCGCTGTACTGGTGGGTGTTTGCGCTGGCTTTCGTAGCGGTGGCTGCGGTTACGCTGGCTACCGTTCTGTTTCAGAACTGGAAAACGGCTACCGAAAACCCGGTAAACAGCATCCGGGCCGAATAACCGGGGCGGAACGGGGGGCGCGGCGTTGTCAAGTTTTTTTACAGCGCTGTCAAAATTCTTTACAAGGAAGAGGCTGAAACGAACTTGCATCCGGCTGTAAAATAACGGGTTGTGTTTTTGGCATGCTTTGTGCAAGAAAGATAAAAGCGAGAGCATACGCCGGGAAGTAAAAAAGAAAGCGGAACGGATGGCTGTACCGGATTCGCGCGCATAACGGCATTTTTATATTTTGACAACTGTCGCAAGAACTTTTGATAATTGTCAAAAGTTCTCACCACAATTATCAAAAGTACTTTTGACAGTTGTCAAAATATAGAATCGGTTCGTTCTTCCGGATAAGGCTTAACCGAAAGGGGTATAACCGGGCGAAAAAACAAACAGCCTTCACCGGCTCCGGTCCGGACGCGGTGAGGCATAAACCAGATAACAACTTAAAATAAAACAATATGTTACGCATTGAAAACTTGAGCAAGTCGTTCCGTACGGAAGAAGTGGAAACCATCGCATTGAACGGCATTACGATGGATGTGAAAGACGGTGAGTTCGTGGCCATTATGGGGCCGTCGGGCTGCGGAAAATCCACGCTGCTGAATATACTCGGGCTGCTCGACAATCCTACCGGCGGCCAGTATTACCTGCTCGGTAACGAGGTGGGGCAGCTGAAGGAAAAAGAGCGTACCCAGGTGCGGAAGGGAAATATCGGGTTCGTATTCCAGAGCTTCAACCTCATCGACGAACTGAACGTGTTCGAAAATGTGGAGCTTCCCCTTACTTACCTGAACGTAAAGGCTTCCGAGCGGAAAGAAATGGTGAATACGATACTGAAGCGGATGAATATCAGCCATCGCGCCACGCATTTCCCGCAACAGCTTTCGGGCGGTCAGCAACAGCGCGTGGCCATTGCGCGCGCCGTGGTAGCGGGCCCCAAACTGATTCTGGCGGATGAGCCTACCGGTAACCTCGACAGCAAAAACGGCGCCGAGGTAATGGCGCTCCTTACCGAACTCAACAAGGAAGGCACTACCATCGTGATGGTAACGCACTCCAAGCACGACGCCACATTCGCCCACCGGACGGTGAACCTGTTCGACGGCAATATCGTATCGTCGGTAAACGAATTTATCTGAAGATAAAACGGATTTTCAACATAGCTGTCAGGCTGTCGGCCGCCTGCCCGGGAAAGAATTCTTTTCCGGTGCGGGCGGTTTTGCGTTCGGAAACGGATGCATTCTTGCCCGGCTGGCCGGTAATAAATATATTTCTACAGATCGGCCTTGTCACAGGAACGTACGATTAAAAAATAAGTATATTTGCAGCCGTAGTAAACGAACATATACTAACCCGATAAC
>DBGBSM010000403.1:0-2649 GCA_048468815.1 Parabacteroides sp. | reverse complement strand
CCAAAGCGGTGTATGTTAATCGACTGCACGTAAACGGAACTTGAAAGAAGTTAAGAAAACTGATTGTTAAAATAAAAAGAAGAGGCTTGCACGGAGGCAAATCTCTTCTTTTACGAAAAACGGCTATTTGTTAAAATGCCTGAAGGCTCTCTGAATGAAATGTCTTTTTTTCAGGCTGCTGAAAAGGAATCTATATTTGTTAACATAGCTTCGGCAAGCGGTTTCATCAAAATGTTACCTCTATACCGCCCATTACCACGGCCTTGGGCATCGGATACCCTTCGTTGATGGAGTAGCGGGTGGCGGTAAGGTTTTCGCCTTTTACGAACAGGTTGAGTCCCCGGTCGGGCGTACCGAAGCGGTAGGCGGCACGGGCGTTCAGCAACGCATAGTTCTCTTTCGTATTCTGTGCCGGGTTGTTGCTGTTTACGTTCGTATATAAACCCGAAATCGCCTGCACGTTCAGGTTAAAGGTAAACCGGCCGGGGGCGTAGCTTGCTTCGGCGAAAAACTTATTTTTGGGTGCCGCCTGTACCGGCTGGTTGGTGTACAGGTAACTGTAGTTCGCTTCGAGCCCCAGGTTCGGCAGGATTTGATAGCGCGCGTCGATTTCCACTCCTTTATTATAGAACCGGCCGATGTTGGTGAGGCGTTTGTTGTTTACGGCAATCATGTTCTTCCCGTCGATATAAAAGAAGGTGATTTCGGCGTACAGCTTATTCCCGGCGGCGTATTGGCCTATCCCTACCTCGTAATTCAGCATGCTTTCAGGCTTTAAGTCCGGGTTGGCCAGCGAGTAAGGCGGATACGAAATATACAGTTCGCGCAGGGTGGGGCTGCGGAAGCCTTTCGAGAAGGAGCCTTTTACGGTGCTGCCTTCGAACGGTCGCCAGGCAAAGCCGGCCTGCGGAATCCACTGGTCGCCGTATGCGCTGCTGTGCTCGTAACGTACGCCGGCGTTCAGGCTCAACTGTTCGAACAGTTCTTGTTGCATAATCACGTACCCGGCCGTTTCGTTTACCGTTTTGTTTACGATTTCGCCTTTCGGGCCGTTGATGCTGTCGTTCCAGGCATGGCCGCCCCAATTTTTATAGTCGATGCCCGCCGTAAAGCTGTTGCCCGGAAGTAAACGGAACGACTGGTACAGCAACACGCCCGTGTTGTGGTCGTCCGAACGGAATAAAAAGGTGCGCGGCGGCTGGGCGGCCGTGTGGCCGTCGTTTATTTTGTGGTCGCCCCAGTTGTAAAATACCCGGAGCGCCCCGCTGGTTTTTTCGTACCGGTTTTCCAAGCCGGCCGACGCGGTTCCCCGCAGGATGTTCATTACATTGTCGAGCATGGGCGCTTGTACGGTGCCCGGGTTGTGGGTTTTGTACTTGGCGATGCTTACGTCGCCGGTTACTTTATAATGGGAGTCGACGGTATATCCCAAGTTGGCGAATCCGTTGGTGATGCGGAATTCGGAATTGGGTCGATGGCCGTCGGTGCGGTCGTGGTTAACGGATACGAAACTGGTAAAGTTGCCCGTATTGTAGCCGTTGTTTACCATGTATTTCTGCGTATTGTACGAACCGTACATCACGCGCGCCTGGGTGCGGTGTCCCTGCCGGGTGTGGTGGCGGGTAATGATATTCACCACGCCGCCCATCGCATTCGAGCCGTATAATAACGAGCCGGGGCCTCGGATTACTTCCACCCGCTCCACATCGGAAGCCACGTAGGTATCGGGGAGGGCGTGCCCGAATACGCCGGCCCATTGCGGCTGCCCGTCGAAAAGCATCAGCACTTTGTTTCCCTGTCCTACGCCGCGTACGTTGACGGTGCCGGCGGCTCCCGACGAAACGCCGAAACCGGTAATGCCCCGCTGGGTAACGAACAAGCCCGGCACGCGTTGCGAAAGTACGGGCAAGAGCGCCGATTCGCTGCTCGTTTCGATTTCGTCGCGGCCGATTACCGAAATAGAAAGCGGCACGTTGTTGCGGTTTACGGAAATTTTATTGGCGGTTACCACGACGGTTTTCAGCGGAATCAGGCTGTCGATGCTTTCGGCCCGGGCCGTGAGGCCGGAAAGGGCTGCCAGTGCGACACAGAGAAGGGATGCGAAGTTCTTTTTCATTCTTTTTGTGTATAACGTGTTTGTATTATTGTGGCATGCATGTGCGTAAACGTGTTACGCGCGAGGCAAAAAAAACAGCTAATCGGCCCGGCTCATCACTAACTTGCCGTGTTTGATTCCCTTGATGGAAACCAGCTTGTCGGATAGCTCCGTGAGCCGGTAAGCGGTTCCGGTAACGGTGGCGATGTGCAAGGTAAAACTCTGGTTGAGGTAATACTGCGCCGACGACAGGATAACGTCCTGGTAAATTTTTTGTATCTCGGTTATTTTCAGCGCGATTTCTTTTTTTGTCTGGTCGTACATCAGGATGATGGTGCCGGCTACGATGTGGTTGCATTGCCACTTCTTTTCGGCTACGTTCTTTTCTACCAAAAAGCGGATGGCTTGCGAACGGTTGGCGAATCCGTTTTCGTTTACGTACTGGTCTAAGCTGTCGAGCAGCGTGTCTTCGAGCGAAACGCCGAAACGTTTTAATGTCATGTTCGGTTATTTTCGGATGGTTATCTACTGGTCGTTTCTTTACACCGGGCGAA
>DBGBSM010000402.1:0-4046 GCA_048468815.1 Parabacteroides sp. | reverse complement strand
AAAGTACACAGGACTACCAATTCGATAGTTTTTAAAGATATGAAACTGCTGATAAAACAGAAATTTTTCCCGTAGTATCGGAATTTGCACAGCGTAAAGTTTACTTATTCAACTTAGCTCCAATATATGCTTAAAGTAGAGAATTCATCAACTTTTCGGTATAATCTATAAATTCTGGTTGAACTTTCAGCTAAATCATGGGGCATAATAGAGGAGTATATAGATAAAAAGAGAGCCACCTTAGCAAGTAACTCTCTGACTTTCAAGTGGTGCCACCAGGAATCGAACCGGGGACACAAGGATTTTCAGTCCTTTGCTCTACCAACTGAGCTATGGCACCATTACTAAAACTGATTTTACAAAAGTAGACTACCCAGGTATTAATCCGGCAGTTCTTTTTCCAAGACGCGGCAAAGGTAAGGAAAGTTTTGAAACAGGCAACTAAAAAACGGCTACCTCAGGATGTTTTAATATTTATTCACAAGTTACCCGACTGCATTAATTCATTCCTATAATAGGAGAACCCTTTCCACCTACAGGCACACCGCTTCGCCCATTTCTTGCCGTATGGAGCAATCTAATTCCGACCGTAGTTTCTACTTCCTGTGGAAAGATTACACGCACTCCCTCCCGTATTATTTTTTCCGTCCCTCCTTTCAGGGCCTTTTTCACTGGTTTTCCTGTGTAAAACCGCGCTTTCCGAGAAAAAAGTGCATTTTTTCGAAAAAAAACTCCGATTTGTTTTGTGCGTACCAAATTATTTGTACATTTGCACCGCGTTAAGGCACTACGGGGTGTAGCACAGTTGGCTAGCGCGCCACGTTCGGGACGTGGAGGTCGGAAGTTCGAGTCTTCTCACCCCGACAAAAGAGAATCGATGCATATCGGTTCTCTTTTTTTACGGCCTTTTTTAAGAGTTCTACCCAATTAATAAGCATATTTGAGAGTTTCGTTAAGCGAAATATTGAGAAGAATACCGACTTTTGCGTTGTACATTAAAATCTAAAAAACATGATACTCGATTCATTGAATAACACGGCTGCGTACGAAAGTTTACATCCCCTGTTCAAACAAGCCTTCGATTTTTTGAAAGCGACCGATTTTCTGAAGCTGGAAGCCGATAAAACCGTATTAATAGAAGATAAACTCATCGTAAATGTGGCGAATATTTGCGGCAAACCTAAAAACGAAGCCGCAATCGAAACCCATAAAAAATACATCGACATACAAATGCCGGTTATCGGAGTAGAGAAAATCGGGTGGAAAGCAGGCTCCGAACTGAATGAAATATCGGTTCCCTACAACGAAGCCAACGACATCACTTTCTATGTAGACCGGCCTACGGCCTACACCAAGATTTATCCGGGACAGTTCGCCATTTACTTTCCGGAAGACGGACATGCGCCCGGTATCGGAGAAGGAGCCATAAAGAAAGTAATAGTTAAAGTATCGGTATCCGACCTTTGCAAATAAAAAAAATTATATCTTCGTGAGAATTAGGATTTCACGAAGATATTTTTTTGGTATCCGAGGTTTGAGAAACGGCGCGTTCTACCGGAAAGCATTTCGTGATTTCTTTATTACTGAACCGATTCTATAGGATTTTAAAACGAAGTACAGACCGATATGAGCAATCGTTTTTTGACATTGATAGAAAACAGTATCCGGGAACATTGGGATTATCCGGCATATTCCGATTATAACGGCCATACCCTCCACTACAAAGACGTAGCCCGGCGGATAGAAAAATACCATATCCTGCTGGAACAAGCCGGCATAAAGAAAGGTGACAAAGTAGCCATCGCCGGGCGCAACTCGTCGAATTGGGCGATTTCATTTTTCGGAACATTGGCGTACGGGGCGGTAGTCGTGCCTATACTTCATGAATTCAAACCCGACAATATCCATCATATCGTTAATCATTCGGAAGCAAAAGTGTTACTCGCAGGCAGCCATGTATGGGAAAACTTGAATGAAAATGCGATGCCCGATTTAAAGCTTATCATCGAGTTAGAAAACTTCTCTATCTTAAAAAGCAAAAACAAACACGTCATCCAGGTACGGGAGAATATCAACGAATATTTCGGTAAAAAATATCCCCGTTCCTTTACCGCCGACAACCTATCCTACCACCGGGAACAAGCAGACGAATTAGCCGTATTGAATTATACGTCGGGTACGAGCAGCTTTTCAAAAGGCGTTATGATACCGTACCGCAGCTTATGGAGTAACGTGCAATTCGCCTACGACAAATTAGGATACATCCGTCCGGGCGACAATATCGTATGTATGTTGCCTATGGCACACATGTACGGCCTGGCATTCGAGATTTTAAACGCATTCAACAAAGGATGCCATGTACATTTTCTTACCCGCACACCTTCTCCTAAAATCATCTCGCAAGCATTTACTACCGTAAAACCCATTCTCATACTGGCCGTACCTCTTATTATCGAAAAAATAATAAAGAACAAAGTACTGCCCGAATTAGATAAAACGCTTATCAAGGTGTTGCTGAAACTGCCTTATCTGAGCCAACAAGTACTCCGTAAAGTAAGAAAAAAACTAATCGACTCTTTCGGAGGGCACTTCGGAGAAGTCGTAATCGGAGGAGCCGCTTTGAATAAGGAAGTGGAAAGTTTCCTCCGGGAAATAGAATTTCCTTATACGGTAGGATACGGGATGACAGAATGCGGCCCCCTGATTTCGTACGAGCCATGGAAAACGTTTAAACCCGGATCGTGCGGACGGATTGTCGACCGCATGGAAGTGCGTATCGACTCGGCCGACCCGGAAAACGAAGTGGGAGAGATTTTAGTTCGGGGAATGAACGTAATGTTAGGGTATTATAAAAATCCCGAAGCCACGAAAGCGGCTTTTACCGACGACGGCTGGATGCGTACCGGTGATTTGGGAACCCTCGACAACGACGGCTTTTTATATATCCGGGGGCGGAGCAAGAGCATGATTTTAGGCCCTTCCGGACAAAATATCTACCCGGAGGAAATAGAAGATAAGCTCAACAATATGGTATATGTAGCCGAGTCGCTTATCATCGAGCAAAACGGAAAACTCGTTGCATTGATTTATCCCGATTGGGAACAAATCGACGCAGCCGCCCACCCGCACGACCGCATCGAGCAACTGATGAAAGAAAATATCAGGCAGCTCAATGCCGAACTGCCTGCCTACAGCCAGATTACCGGACTAAAACTATACCAGGAAGAATTTGAAAAAACGCCCAAAAGAAGCATAAAACGTTATCTTTATCAGCAAGCCGTTGGAAATTGATAAGCAGATGCTTTTTCCGGAACAAAAAGAGCATTCGAAAAATTTGTAGGATAAAGAAGAAATAGTACCTTTGCAGCACGTTTGAAAAACGACACATTTTTTATCGAGGTGTAGCGCAGTCCGGTTAGCGCACCTGCTTTGGGAGCAGGGGGTCCCAAGTTCGAATCTTGGTACCTCGACAGAGCGAAAGCACTGATAATAAGCTAATTTATAGCGCTTATCAGTGCTTTTACTTTTACCGGTACAGGTTGAACGCCCGCCAACAATCATATCCCTGCGATTTACTTGGGCCACCTGCGAACAGCGGTTCGTCCATACTTATTCCAAGAGCACATTCTTCCGACATGGACTTGGAATACACTTGTAGAATTTCTGTATAAGAGAACATTCTTCCCGTTTTTAACCACCCACAATGTCAGAAAGAAGCAAAAACAGAACCGGCTCTTACCTGTTCCGTTCTTACTTCCTATCTTTTCTAAAACATCGGCAAACAAAAAACGACTTCCCACTTTCCTTTCTATTAAAAACAGAAAAGAAAAGCACAAGAAGCATTACTTTTTCCGCTCCCCATAGCCAGGCACCAACAGTGATACCTTCCCTGTAAGCTATCCACAGTTCTCTCGCCGTTCACACGATCCGAATAAATCATTTTCCAGCAGCACACCCATTCACCTGCAACTCATATCCCTTTTTCGTTTTACAGATTATCTCGATGTTCCGGTCCGCACTCAGCGCTTCCCTTAACCGCTTCATCG
>DBGBSM010000401.1:0-1595 GCA_048468815.1 Parabacteroides sp. | reverse complement strand
GCCGTGAACGTAGTAAAAGAAAAAACGACCGAAGCCGCCAACACGGTGGAAGAAAAGGCGCAACAAGTAAAAGACCGGATGCAGGAAAAAAGCAGATAATCCTGCCGGCCGATAAAAATATAAAGCCGCGTACATTTCGATGTGCGCGGCTTTATATCGTTCTGTCCGGTTCTTTTCCGGTGGTTGGAGCGGCCTACAACGCGTTCTGCACCATTTCCGGATTCGTTTCGATTTCGCGTTGCGGAATCAGGAACTCCCAGCGTTTGTCGCCGGCCGGCACTTCCATGATACGGCTCACCGATAAAATATGGTTGCTACCGTTCCGGTCGAGCGGCAAGTCGAGCCGTTTCAGGTCGGTAAAGCGGAACCCTTCGCCCCATAATTCGATGCGCCGTTGCACCATAATCTCGTCGATTAAGGCCGTTCCGGTATTCGTGGTGGCAAATGCCGGGTCGCGCGTAACGGCAAAGTCCGTCAGAGCGGTAACCGCTTCCGTATCACGGCCGGCGCGGGCCAGCGCCTCCGCTTTGATCAGGTACATTTCCGCCAGTCGCATGTATACGATGTCGCCCACACTCGTAGCCGGCGATTGTGCACTGAACTTACGGTTCTGGTACTTGGCCGTGGTAAAGCTGCCTGTGGGGCCGGGCAATGTGCCGGTGGGGTCCCACCATTGCGCCCGGGTATCGGTAGGAGAGATGCGGGCGTATAACAAGTCGTTGATGCATTTCGGGTCGGTACGCACGTTAGTCGAATTGTAATTCCACGACATGAAGGCGAAGAACGAATAAAAGTAAACCGTTTGGTCTTCTTTCATCAGCGAAGCCCACATCCATTCTTTATTCCGTCCGGCGGATACGAATCCGTTCAGCAAATCGTCGCCTTTCATCAATTGGTTGCCGTCGGCCTCCGCCGATTCGATTGCCTTGTTTGCGAAAGCGGCCGCGTCGTTCCAGTTGCCTTGCGTAAGCGCCACCCGCGCTTTCAGTCCGTAAGCCACTTTCAGTGAAAAGTGGTTCACATCGGCCGGAGCATACGTATCCAGTAATCCGAGCGCCTCGTCCAGGTCGCGGTTGATTTTTGTGTACACTTCTTCCACGCTGTTACGTGCTATCGGGTCGATGGTCGCTGTTTCGCGGTAAGGAATGCCCGGCTGCGTGTTGTCGGCGCCCGCTACGTACCGCTTGCCGAACAACTGCACCATCTGGAAATGCGAGAAAGCCCGGAAGCACAACGCTTCCCCTTTAACGCCCCGGCGCAATACATCGTCTTCGCCCGTAGCCTGGTCGATGTTTTCCAGAATCAGGTTGGCATTCAGTACCAGCCGGTAATAATAATTGAAAATGTAACGTAGAAACAACGAGTTTTCGTCGCGGTGGCTTATCCAGCGCGCATCTGCGATATACCAGCCGTTTCCGGTGGACGAATTGACCAAATCTTCGCCCATCATGTCGCGGGTGATGTTCATCGAGCTTTCCCCGGCTTCGCTGGTTCGCGAATACTGGGTGTACATGGCCCGGTGCGTTCCGTTCACTGCCGAAGCCAGGCCGTCGACCGTGCTGGTGATATTTTCGGCCGACGTTTTGTTCGTGGGC
>DBGBSM010000400.1:0-5900 GCA_048468815.1 Parabacteroides sp. | reverse complement strand
ATTCTCAGCTTCCCGAATTCAGTGTACAGGCTTTTCAAAACGGCAACTTCAAAACCGTAACCGATAAAGACGTATTAGGCAAATGGGCCGTATTCTTTTTCTACCCGGCCGACTTTACTTTCGTTTGTCCTACCGAGCTGGTGGATATGGCGGAAAAGTACGAACAATTCAAAGCGATGGGGGTAGAAATCTATTCCGTAAGCACCGATTCGCATTTCGTACATAAAGCCTGGCACGATGCGTCCGAAAGCATCCGGAAAATCCAGTACCCGATGCTGGCCGACCCTACAGGCGCACTGAGCCGGGCGTTCGGCGTGTTGATCGAAGACGCCGGAATGGCTTACCGCGGCACGTTCGTAATCAATCCGGAAGGACAGGTAAAGGTGGTGGAAATACACGACAACAACATCGGCCGCGACGCATCCGAATTGCTCCGGAAAGTGGAAGCCGCCCAATTCGTAGCCGCCCATAAAGACGAAGTGTGCCCCGCCAAGTGGAAAAAAGGCGAAGCTACGCTGAAACCGAGCATCGACCTGGTAGGTAAAATTTAACACCGTACCGTTCCGCCCCTTTCTCCGCTATGTTTTCCGGAAAAAAGCCGATATCGCACCGGGCAGGCATAGCGGGGAAATATCGCTTTCGCGGCAGGAAAGCGAATCATTTCATATTCCTCAATTCAAACATTCACTCTTTATTTATTCCTGAAACGATGTTAGACGCAGCATTAAAAGAACAAGTACGCGGCATTTTCGCCGCGCTGGAAGCCGAATATACTTTCGACATCCGGGTATCGTCCCGGCATGAAAGCCGGCAGGAATTAACGGAGCTCCTCGGCGACGTGGCTTCCTGCTCCGACAAGATTTCCTGCCGGACGACGGAAAGCGAAGGGCTCGAATTTACGTTATTGAAAAACGGCGAACCTACCGGAATCGTTTTCCGGGCCGTTCCGAACGGACACGAGTTCACTTCGCTCTTACTCGCCGTATTGAATAGCGACGGAAAAGGGAAAAACATTCCCGACGAGGCCATCCGCAACCGCGTAAAAGCACTGCGAGGCCCTATCCGGCTCACTACCTATGTATCGCTCACCTGCACGAATTGTCCGGACGTGGTTCAGGCATTGAACATCATGGCTACGCTGAACGGCGACATCCGGCACGAAACCGTAGACGGAGCCATCAACCAGGCTGAAGCGGAAGCGCTGAAAATACAAGCCGTACCGGCGGTTTTTGCCGACGGCAAACTGCTGCACGTAGGGCGAAGCGACTTCGGAGAACTGCTCGATAAGCTCGAATCGCTGTACGGCACTTCGAAAGAAGCTTCCGATGTTTCCGTAAAAGAATACGACGTAGTGGTAGCCGGCGGCGGCCCTGCCGGAGCTTCGGCGGCGATTTACTCTGCCCGGAAAGGGCTTCGGGTAGCTATCGTAGCCGACCGTATCGGAGGCCAGGTAAAAGAAACCGTGGGAATCGAAAACCTGATTTCCGTACCGTCCACAACCGGCAGCGCATTAGCCGGCGATTTGCACACGCATATCAGCCGTTACCTGGTAGACATCCTGGAGCACCGGCGCATAGAAAAGGTAAGTGTCGACGGAAAAAACAAAATCCTTACCCTGAGCTCGGGTGAAACGGTAACGGCTCCCGCCTTGATTATCGCCACCGGTGCGAGTTGGCGGAAACTGAATGTACCGGGCGAAGCGGAATACCTCGGCAAAGGGGTGGCGTTTTGCCCGCATTGCGACGGCCCGTTTTACCAGGGAAAACGGGTAGCGGTAGTAGGCGGCGGCAATTCGGGTATCGAAGCGGCCATCGACCTGGCCGGTATTTGCTCGCACGTAACGGTTTTCGAGTTTATGGACGAGCTGAAAGCCGACAAGGTACTACAGGAAAAAGCGGCGTCGCTGCCGAACGTAACGGTTTTCAAAAGCTCGCAAACGGTAGAAGTGGTGGGCAACGGTGAAAAAGTGAGCGGCGTACGGGTAAAAGACCGGCAAACGGAGCAGGAGCGCCTGGTGGAGCTCGACGGCATTTTCGTTCAAATCGGACTGGCTGCCAACAGCGGCGTTTTCAAAGACGTAGTGGAAACGAATCGCATCGGCGAAATCCCGGTCGACACTCATTGCCGCACATCGGTACCGGGTATTTATGCAGCGGGCGACGTATCGACCGTACCCTACAAGCAAATCGTGATCGCCATGGGCGAAGGCGCCAAAGCCGCCCTCTCGGCTTTCGAAGACAGGATACGGGGCGTGGTTTGAAAAACCGTTCACCCGGTAAAAGGTACGAAAATATCTTAGCAAAAGCGTTCCGGCCCGTTTGGCGCCGGAACGCTTTTTCATATAGGTTGCAGGGAGAAGCTATGCTTTCGCAGTCGCTTTTATCCCGGCCGTAACTCCTTGTTCATACAAGTAAGCTACTTGCCGTATCCCGTTAACATTCTTTCCCCGCCGGGATTTTATCGATTCTCCGCTGGTGGCGTCCGCCGTCGAACGGCGTAGACAAAAATACATCCGTCGCATTTGCGGCCACTTCCTTATCGATAAAACGCCCCGGCAATACCAGCACATTGGCATCGTTATGGGCACGCGCCAGCCGCGCCAGTTCCACATCCCAGCAAAGCGCCGCCCGGATACCCTGATGCTTGTTCAACGTCATGGCGATTCCGTTACCCGAGCCGCACACGGCGATGCCCGGATACACTTCGCCGCTTTCGACAGCCACGGCCAACGGATGAGCCACATCCGGATAATCCATGCTTTCGGCCGAAAAAGTGCCGAAATCCTTATATGCTATTCCCTGTTCGTCGAGCCGGGCGCGGATATACTCTTTCAGTTCGTAACCCGCGTGATCGGCGGCAAGCCCTATCGTTTTCATCCTTACTTAGCTAAAAATTCTTTTACTTGTTCGTATACATTTTGTCCGGTAAAGCCCAGTTTTTCGTCGAGCACCTTGTAGGGAGCCGAAAAACCGAACGATTCCAACCCCCATATCTTTCCGTTCGGGCCTACCAACCCTTCGAGCGTAACCGGCAATCCGGCCGTTAAACCGAATACCTTGCTGCCGGAAGGAATCACCGATTCCTGATACTCCGCCGGCTGATTGCGGAACAGCCCTTCCGAGGGAGCCGAAACGATGCATACCCGTATGCCATCGGCCCGGAGCAACGCCGCTCCTTCCGCCAGGGTAGACACTTCCGAGCCGGAAGCCACCAGCACGATGTCGGGCTGTTCGTCGCATTCCACTACGTAAGCTCCCTTTTCGGCCTGCCACGCCTCTTCCTTGCGGTCGGTTTTAGCCGGCACGTCTTTCACATTCTGGCGCGAAAGGATAATAGCGGTAGGCGTACTCGTATTTTCCATCGCCATCTTCCAGGCCACCGTCGTTTCGTATACATCGGCAGGCCGCAACACCAACATCGAGTTATGACCTTTATGATTCTTCAGTTTTTCAAGCAAACGCACCTGCGCCTCCTGCTCCACCGGCTCGTGCGTAGGCCCGTCTTCGCCCACCCGGAAGGCATCGTGGCTCCAGATAAACTTAACCGGTTGCTCCATCAAGGCAGCCATCCGCAACGCCGGCTTCATGTAATCCGAGAAAACGAAGAACGTGGCACAGGCGGCGATTACCCCGCCGTGCAGGCTCATACCGATGCAAATGCAGGCCATCGTGAGTTCGGATACCCCGGCTTGCAGGAAAGCGCCCGAAAAATCGCCCCGCTTAAACGCATGCGTCTTTTTCAGGAAGCCGTCCGTTTTGTCGGAATTGGAAAGGTCGGCCGACGAAACGATCATATTTTCCACCTGCGTAGCCAACACGCCCAATACGGTAGCCGAAGCCGAACGGGTAGCCTGGTCGGCCTTCTGCTCGATGGCGCGCCAGTCGATCACCGGCGGCTTGCCCGAGAAGAAATACGCCTGCTTGGCCGCTTTCTCCGGGTTGGCTTTCGCCCAGGCAGCTTCTTCGGCATGCTTGGCGGCCACGATATGTTTCAGCTCCTCGCGCCGTTTGGTATAGAGTTCCTTTACTTCCGTGAATATAGTGAACGGGTCGTCGGGATTGCCGCCCAGGTTTTTAATCGTATCGGCAATCGAAACGCCGGCGTTGCTCAGCGGTTGCCCGTGCGTGGAAACCTTGTTTTCGAACGAAGAGCCGTCGGCGGCGACCGCCCCCTTGCCCATCACCGTTTTTCCGATAATCAGGGTAGGCCGGTTCTTTTCGTCTTTCGCGGCGGTAAGCGCCATGCGTATCTCGTCTACGTCGTTGCCGTTAATCGAAATCACGAGCCAGCCCCAGGCTTCGTATTTCATCGCCACGTTCTCGGTATCCACATCGCCCACTTCGGTAGAAAGCTGGATGTTGTTCGAGTCGTAAAACATCACGAGGTTATCCAGCCCCAAATGCCCGGCGATACGGCCGGCTCCCTGCGAAATTTCTTCCTGGATTCCGCCGTCGGAGATAAACGTATAAATCGTCTGGTCCATCCGGTTATCCAGGCGGGCCTGCAAGAACTTGGCGGCGATGGCGGCGCCCACGGCATAGGTATGCCCCTGGCCTAACGGGCCGGACGTGTTTTCCACGCCGCGCTTTACATCGACCTCCGGATGGCCCGGCGTAGGACTCCCCCACTGGCGGAACTCCTTCAATTCCTCTATCGTATATTTACCGCTCAGCGCTAACACGGAATAAAGCATCGGCGACATGTGACCCGGATCGAGGAAGAAACGGTCGCGCCCTTCCCATTCCGGGTTTTCGGGGTCGTACACAAGGCACTCCGAAAACAGCACGTTGATAAAATCCGCTCCGCCCATAGCGCCCCCGGGATGCCCGGATTTTGCTTTTTCTACCATCGACGCAGCCAATATACGGATGTTGTCGGCTGCCCGGTTCATTATTTTAATATCGTTCATCGTATGAGGATTGTGAAATTTTCTGCAAATATAATGATTATAACCTATTAATCACAGAGCGACATTCATTAACATGAAAAACAATTCTGTTTTCCACCTGCCCGGCCGCACAACGCAACCGGATTATCCCTGATTCATAACACACTAAATAACAGCGGCAAAAAGGGAAATGTTTAAAAAGAAAAGCGCGGAAAACGCCGGTTAAAAAGGAGTTCCTTCCGCCGCCGGCGCCGCATTTCGCAGAATAAAAAATGCCGTACGGCCACCCGGAATCCGGGAAAGTCGTACGGCATGCGATTCGATAACCGAACGTCCGGTGAAAAACTTCGGGCCTGCTTTACTTTTGCCCGCGCCCCTTTCGAGCGCTTATACGGACAAAAGCCGGGCAGCGCCTTAGCAAAGTTTCCGGGAACCGTCGCTGATTACCACGTTATACAATTTCGGTTCGCGACCGAATTTTTCTTTGTATTTGGCAAAAGCCGTGTTGATGAAGTTATCGTACTTATCTTCCTTCACCAAGTTGATAGTACAACCGCCGAATCCGCCGCCCATCACGCGCGAGCCGGTAACCCCGCATTCCTTGGCGATGTCGTTCAGGAAGTCGAGCTCTTCGCAGCTTACCTCGTACAGTTTGCTCATGCCGTGGTGCGTTTCGTACATCTTCTGCCCTACCGTTTCGTAATCGCCTTTTTCGAGCGCGTCGCAAACGTCGAGCACCCGCTGGATTTCTTCGATTACATATTCGGCGCGCATGTAATCCTCGTCCGAAATATCCGCTTTCGCCTCTTTCAGCATTTCCATCGACGCATCGCGCAGGTACTCTACATGCGGATGTTTCTTCTGGATAGCGGCTACGGCAGCCTCGCAACTCTGGCGGCGCTTGTTATAGGCCGACGAAGCCAGTTCGTGCTTCACTACCGAGTCGAGCAACACCAATTTGTACCCTTCGGGCTTGAACGGGAAGTACTGATACTCCAGCGACCGGCAATCC
>DBGBSM010000399.1:0-3196 GCA_048468815.1 Parabacteroides sp. | reverse complement strand
GTTATATATTTTTAGTGGTCTGTTAAGGTTGGCAAATACAATTAATATGCAAATTATTTATTGATAAGATAAATTGGAAATTCAATCGTACTTCGGAAATAAACAGAAAGAAAAGTGTCTATTATTCATAAGTTAAACATTAAAAGAGTGTCTATGAAAAAGTTGACTTTTGTCTTGCTATGCCTTGTATTAGGTATAGGATTGGCGTCAGCGCAAACTACGCAAGTAACAGGAACTGTTATCTCTGCGGAGGATGGGGAGCCGATTATCGGAGCCTCCATCGTAGTAAAAGGAACGGCTAACGGTACAGTAACCGATTACGACGGTAAATTCCAATTGGCCGTACCGAGTTCTGCAAAGACTTTATTGATTTCCTATGTCGGAATGAAGCCGCAGGAAATCGGGATAAAGCCGGTTGTGAAAGTTATCCTGGAAACCAATACCCAGAATCTCGACGAAGTAGTAATTACGGCAATGGGTATCTCGAAAGAGAAGAAAGCCTTAGGGTACGCCGTGCAGGATGTAAAAGCCGACGAACTCACCCAGGCCGCCAATACCAATCTGGCGGGCGCATTGCAGGGAAAAGTATCCGGTATCGACATCGCACCGTCGTCGGGTATGCCTGGAGCTTCGTCTAAAATTACGATTCGCGGCTCGCGTTCGTTTACCGGCGACAATACGCCGCTGTATGTAATCGACGGCATGCCGATCGCTTCTTCGGCCGACGTGGATACGGAAATCATGAACAACGGTAGCGTTTCGGGTGCCGACTATGCGAACCGGGCTGTCGATTTAGACCCGAACGACATCGAAAGCATCAATATCCTGAAAGGGCAGGCTGCATCGGCTTTGTACGGTATGCGGGCTTCGAACGGCGTAATCGTGATTACTACGAAAAGCGGCAAGGGCGCCGATAAAGGAAAGCCTTCGGTTACTTTCAACACGAACCTCGCTTTCGATAAGGTTTCCACGTTGCCCGAATTGCAGAAAGAATTCGCACAAGGTAGTTACGGCGAATACGCTCCTTACTCGCAATATAGCTGGGGGCCTGCTATCGCCGACTTGGCAAACGACCCTGTATACGGCGGAAACGTAGCCAACAAGTATACCCAGGCCAACGGATTGCATCAAGGACAATACTACGTAACCCAGCGGGCTAAGGCCGGTATGGACCCGTGGGCGACTCCGGGGGCATACGACAATGCGAAGGATTTTTATCAAACCGGCGTAACCTGGAGCAATTCGGTAAACGTAGCGCAGCGTTTCGATAAGGGAAGCTACTCTTTCTCGCTGGGTAATACCACATCGAACGGTATCGTGCCTTCTACCGGAATGAATCGTTACAACGTTAAATTGGCGGCCGAAGCGCAGTTGCATACCAACTGGACAACCGGTTTCAACGGTAACTTCGTCGCTTCCAAGATAAAGAAACAATCTACGGCCAATTCCGGCGTAACGGCTACTATTTATACGGCGCCGGTAAGCTACGATATGGCGGGTATCCCTTCGTTTGCAGAAGACAAACCGCATGAACAAAATACGTTCCGGGAAGAGTGGATCGACGATGCTTACTGGGCTTGCGATAACAACAAGTTTACCGAACGCTCGCAGCGCTTTTTCGGAAACGCTTTCCTGAAGTATACCACCAAGTTCGGCACGTCGAATCATAAACTGGAAGTAAAATACCAATTGGGCGACGATGCGTATACTACCAATTACCTCGACCAGTACGGATACGGAACTACCTGGACTTCGGGCGGCGATGCTACGTCGTACCATTATACTATCAACGAGATGAACTCGTTGTTAACGGCCATGTATACCTGGAACATCAATAAAGACTTGGTGTTCGACGCCTTGCTCGGTAACGAACTCGTAGAAAAGAGAACCAAGTATTCGTACTCGTACGGGATGAATTTCAATTTCCCCGGATGGAACCACATGAACAACGCCTCGGTGTATTCGGCGGAAGACAAATATTACCGGAAGCGTACCATCGGAAATTTCGCCAGTTTGTCGTTGGCCTGGAAAAACATGTTGTATCTCAACGTAACCGGCCGTAACGATATCGTATCCTCGATGCCGCGCAACAACCGCTCGTTCTTCTATCCTTCCGTATCGGCGGGCTGGATATTCACCGAACTCGAGCCGCTGAAAAACAACGTGCTTACTTTCGGTAAACTGCGTGCCTCGTATGCCGAGGTAGGGATGGCCGGCGATTATATTCCTACCTATTATTATACGCCTGGTTTCGGCGGCGGTTTCTATAACGGAACGCCGTTGATGTATCCGTTGAACGGAATGATGGCCTATACGCCGTATTACGTGGTATACGACCCGAATCTGAAACCTCAGAATACTAAGTCGTACGAACTCGGTACGGATTTGACGTTCCTGAACGGGTTGTTTACGTTGAGTTATACCTATTCGCGCCAGAATGTAACCGACCAGATATTCGAAGTGCCTTTGGCCGGTTCCACCGGTACGCAGAGCATGATGATGAACGGCGGTAAGATGCATACCAATACCCATGAGTTTACGTTGGGCGTGGCTCCGGTAGATACGAAAGACTTTAAGCTGGATTTCGCTTTTAACTTCTCGAAAATCGATAACTACGTAGACGAATTGGCGCCGGGCGTGGAAAGCATTATGCTGGGCGGATTCGTTACGCCGCAGGTACGCGCCGGAATCGGCGACAAGTTCCCGGTAATTTACGGGGTAGGGTATTTACGTAACGAAGCCGGCCAAATCGTAGTGGACGAAAACGGTGTTCCGCAAGCCGGCGAAAGCGTGGTAATCGGTAAGGTAGCGCCCGACTTCCGCTTGGGATTCAACACCAATATCGAATTGTACAAATTCCGGTTATCGGCCGTATTCGACTGGAAACAGGGCGGCCAGATGTATTGCGGAACGGCCGGTGAACAAAACTTCTACGGAGCGAGCAAGCTGTCGAGCGATTACCGCAAAAGCGGCTTTATGTTCGGCGAAAACTCCGTGAAAGTAACGGGTACCGATGCGAATGGCAATCCGACGTATGCGCCGAACGACATTTTTGTAAACGGCGCCGACGCACAGGACTATTTCGCTATGATGAGAGGAATCGACGAGGCGTATGTATACGACAACTCGTTTATCAAGCTCCGTGAAATCGCGTTGAGTTATCCGGTATTCTCGAGAAGCTGGCTGAATGTAAACG
>DBGBSM010000398.1:0-6946 GCA_048468815.1 Parabacteroides sp. | reverse complement strand
GATTCCTCACTCTGGGGCGCTTTTTCTTTCTTCATGGGTGATTCGTTTTTGTCGGTGCCTACAAATTTACGAATCCAATAGTCCAATGTACACTGTTGGGGGATAGAATATTTTTTGCACAAGGCTCGTTTACTGATCCCTCCTGCTACATACTCTTTTACTACCGCTATACGGAAATCCTCCGTATATTTTTGATAAACTCGTTTTTCTTTACACATTTTTAGCCTTCTATTGTGTAAACTTTTTTCCGTACAAGTCACAAAAGATAAAAAAACGACGGTTGTCGAGGCGAACAGAAAGCGTCCGCCGTACGAAACAACCGCTCGTTCCGTTTTTTATTTGATTGCGTGGTCGATTTGTACTTCCTGGCCGTTCCAGGCTTTCTTCGAAGTCCACTCGGCATCGGGTGCCGACCAGAACTCGTCGCCCGCAGGTAAACCCAGTTCCACCAATCCCATCGCACACAGGTAGGTACTGCCCGTATTGATGTAGGTTTCGCTCATGCCGATTTGCTTGCCTGTGAATCCCACCCGCAACCAACCGGCGGAATCGAAATTATCGGGCGACTTCATTTGGTTGCGGATTACCGCCGTCATGGCGCAACGTACCTGCGCCGGGGCTACGTGTTCCGGAAGGATTTTCATCAAAGCCGCCTGCCCCAGGGCGTGCATCGCTCCGAAGCGGTACACGATGGAACGGCCTACTACCGGGAAGGTGCCCTCCGGCGAAATAAAGCGCTCCAGGATATCGGCGTACCGCGTAAGCCGTTGTACCTGCGTATCGTAAAACCCGCCGTCTTCGATTCCGTGTTTTTTCATCACGCCGAGCACGTCGGTAAGCATCGGGTGGATAACGAAACTGTTATAATAATCCATGTGGAAGGCCGGCCCGTCGCCGTAAAGCGCATCGCCTTTGTACCATTCGTCGCGGAACTTGTACACGCCGTACGTAAGCCGTTGCATGTCGCACTCGCCGGTAAACTCGAGCAGCGCGGCTTCCACCATCGAGGCGAAAAGCAGCCAGTTGTTTTCCCAAGGCTTTATACCGCGGCTCCGTTTCAACTCCGTAACCATCCGTTCCTGCGCCTGCTTATCCAGGTTGCCCCATACCTGGGTGCGGGCGCGTAACAATCCTTGCGCCAGGAAAGCGGCATCGACCAACGGCTGGTACGGTTTGCCGAACACCAGGTAATCGGGCGACGACGGGTCGACGGCGTTCGCCAACCCTTTTACCGTTAAGTCGATATATTTTTTCCGTAATTGTCCCTCGGGCGTAGCGTCGGGCCCGAGTTCGAGCCACGGGGAAATGCCGCATACCAGCCGCCCTACCGCTTCGAGGTGGGCGAAATCGCTCCGTTCGGGCGTAAGCGATTCATACGGCATATTCTTCCGCAACGTATTATTACTGAGGTTGGTCAATACCGGGTCGGCTATCTTGACCAGGGTTTCCACCCAGAAAGCCCGGTCGTCGGCGCCGGAAGGTTGCTGCGCAGCGGCGCGCATACAGAAAGAAACGGCCAGGAAAGCCAGCAGCATGCATTTCGAAATGTTCATGGTATGAATGATATAAAGTTATGTTCCGGGGAGTAAAGTAACGATTTTTTATCCGAACGTTCAAATAAAATACGTTGCCGTAGCTTGAAAAACGCTTTCCGGGCGCCGTATCAGCGGTAAAAAGAGGGGTATCGCCGGGCGCTCCGCATAAATTATTCGGCGGCGGCGAAAGGGTTCCTCGAAAATTTAATTACTTTTGTTTGCGAAATAAGGGAACACGGACACTTACATTCAATATACGATGAAGAAAGCTACTATTTTACTGACTTTGGCCTTGTTAGCGGGAATCTGCCTGCCGGCGGCCGCCCAGGAAAAAGAAACGCTGGTGCTGATTGAAACCAACATGGGGAAAATCAAGGTCAAGCTCTATAACGAAACGCCCCGCCACCGGGATAACTTTATCAAGCTGGTAAAAGAAGGCACGTATACCGACCTGCTGTTTCACCGGGTAATCAAGTTGTTTATGATTCAGGGAGGCGACGTAACGTCGAAAGACGCACCGATGGATAAGCACCTGGGCGACGGGGAACTGGACTACACCGTGCCGGCCGAAATCGTTTTCCCGAAATACTTCCACAAACGGGGAGCGTTGTGCGCGGCGCGTACGGGCGACGACGTGAATCCGGAAAAAGCTTCCTCGGCCTCGCAATACTACATCGTTACCGGCAAATTTTACACCGACCACGAACTGGATAAGATGGAAAAGGAACGGACGGACAAACTGCATGCGGAAGTGTTCGGCAAATACGACGTTTCCGAAGGCGACACCTTGAAAGTGTATGCCCGGGCCGAAGAGAAAACGCCGGAGGCGCTCGAAAAAGACTCGTTGGCCCGGCTCGCCCTCGACGAGTACCACAGGCGGCTGCCGGAGGTACTGATTACGCCGGAGCAACGCGAAGCGTATAAGATACAGGGAGGGGCTCCGCACCTGGACGGAAATTATACCGTATTCGGCGAAGTGGTGGACGGAATAAAGACGGCCGAAAAAATCAGCATGACGGAAACGAACGAAGACGACCGCCCGCTGAAAAACATCCGCATGAAACTTAAAATAGTGGAAAAGTAACCCGGCAACCGTTCACTGAATGCTGCTGAATTTTCAGGAATACAAAACCCACTATATCCGCACCTTACGCCTGGGCGCCCCGATTATGTTAGGGCAGTTGGGTATTATCGTGGTGGGGTTCGCCGATAACATCATGGTGGGGCGTCACAGTACTGCCGAGCTGGCCGCCGCCTCGTTCGTAAATAACTTTTTTACGCTGGCTTTTATTTTCGGTATCGGATTCTCCTACGGATTGACTCCGCTGGTAGGCGGCCTATTCGCCAACGGACGATACAAAGAGATAGGGGTATTGGTAAAAAACAGCCTGTTTATCAATTTTATCGTGGGCATCTTGCTGAGCCTGTGCATGCTCGCCTTATTACTCCGCATCGATTTGCTGAAACAACCGCCCGAACTGATGCCGTATATCGTTCCTTATTACCTGTTACAACTCTTTTCGGTGATTTTCGCCATGTTGTTCAATTCGTTCAAGCAGTTTGCCGACGGCTCCACGGATACACGTACGCCCATGTGGATTATGCTGGGAGCGAACGTATTGAACATCATCGGCAATTATTTCCTGATTTATGGCAAATGCGGCGTTCCGGAGCTGGGGCTTACCGGAGCCGGCATTTCCACCCTGGCAAGCCGCATCGGTATTTGCCTCGCTTTCGCTTTTCTTTTTTTCAGGCGGCCAAAATACAAAGCATATGCCGCCGGGTTCCGGGAAGGAAGGGTGAACCGCAATTCGTTGTCGCGGCTCACGCGGTTAGGATTGCCGGTAGGATTGCAGATGGGCGTTGAAACGGCTTCGTTCAGCTTGAGCGTGGTGATGATGGGCTGGCTGGGAAGTATCGCCCTGGCTGCGCATCAAATCGTGGGAGTGGTTACCACGTTGGGATTTATGATTTATTACGGTATCGCGGCTGCCGTAACCATCCGCGTAAGCAACTACCTGGGGAAAAAAGAAATCGGCGAGGTACGCCGGGCCACGGTCGCCGGGTTGCACTTAGTATGGGTTACGGCGTGCGTCGTGGTGATACTCATCGGTTGCCTGCGTTACCGCATCGGCTATTTATTCACTACCGACGGGCAAGTGGCGGCGCTGGTAGCCGTACTGAGTTTTTCGGTGATGCTTTACCAGTTCGGCGACGGGCTGCAAATCGTTTATTCCAACGCGTTGCGGGGCGTCCGCGACGTAACGTATATGGCTATCATGGCATTCGTATGCCATTTCCTGCTCTCGCTGCCGATAGGGTATTTTTGCGGATTCGTTCTGGGCTGGGGCGCCGTGGGGATATGGTGCGGTTTTCCTGTAGGGCTCACCGCATTGGGAATTATCCTGTACTTCCGTTTCCGGAAAGTTACGGCAGTGCTATCCGGGCGGCCATGAACGCGGATACGATACACAAGAGCACGCACCGGGAGGCACGGCTACCCGGCGAATGAAATATAAACGAGTTGCGATTGGCTGCTTTCGGGTTCCTGCGGGTTACTTATTCCCGCACCAGCCGGGAATAATCAAGCAAAATCTTTTCCGGCTCTCCCCGGCTCGATAACAGGAGAACCCGAAGTTCCTTTTACCGGCACCGTGTTGCCGCCCGGCACTTCAATATTCCTGAAAAAACCGTTGAATCTCTTGCCAGTCGTCGGTCTGGGTCAGGGCCAGCATCAACAGGATGCGTGCCTTTTGCGGGCTCAAATCCAGCGAGGCGATGAACCGGTTCGCCTTGTCGTCGACCTCTGCATTTAAAGAGGAAGGGCCGGACGGAACGCGCGACGAACGGACGATTTGCACACCCTTCTCACGCGCCTGTATCAAAGCCGGAAATACTTCGGCGGCAATATTGCCGTTTCCTACCCCCGCATGTACGATGCCGGCGTAGCCTTTATCTACCAACGTCTCTACCAAAGCCGGCTCGGCGCCCGCGTATCCGTACACGATTCCTACCCGGGGCAGTTCCGTTAACCCGGTTACATCGAAAACAGAACGGCCGGTATGCCGTTTCTCCCCGTTCATCCGGTAATGTACTTTCGCATCGCTTACGTAGCCCAGCGCACCGGTATTAGGCGAGCGGAAAGTTTCCACGTTCAGCGTATGGGTTTTCATTACGTCGCGGGCTCCCGAAACCGTACCGTTCAGCACGACCAGCACGCCGCGGCCGGCCGATTCTTTCGCTCCCGCCGTAACCACCGCGTCGAACAAATTGAGCGGCCCGTCGGCGCTCAGGGAGGTAGCCGGACGCATGGCGCCGGTCAATACCACCGGTTTATCGTTCTTCACGGTGAGATTCAGGAAATAAGCGGTTTCTTCCATCGTGTCGGTACCGTGCGTAATTACGATGCCGTCTACATCGTCGCGCGCCAACAAGGCATTCACCCGCCGGGCGAGTTGCAACCAATCGGCTGCGGTCATATCCTGCGAGGCGATGGTAAATACCTGCTCGCCCGTTACTTCGGCCACGTCTTTTATTTCGGGTACGGCTACCAGTAACCGGTCTATCCCCAACTGGCCCGGCTTATAAGCCGAACCGGTGGATGTGGCCCCTACTCCCGCAATGGTACCGCCGGTAGCCAGAATCCGGACGCGGGGCAATCCGTCCGCCCGGACAACAGCAACCAGGCAGGCCAATAAGGCGTATACAGCGATGATTCTTCGTATTTCTTTCATCTCTACATCATTTATTTTTAACAACTTGAATATACTCCCGCCCGCGCCGGAAAGCATTCCGGAACGCGGATTACTCCGGATACGAACAGGATACACGGCTTTTCGGTTTATCCGGTGACGCATCCCGAAAACGCATCTGTGGCATCGGCCGTCTCCTCCGGTAAAAATAAAAAAACAGAAGCACGAAAAGAAAAGTTGGATAATCCGACTCTTTTTTCGGGGTGCTTCTGTTCTTCCGTTTTTTATAACCCGCGTATTCCTACGCTTTTTCAGCCAACGCTTCCATCTCTTTCCAGAGCTTGTCGTCCGGTACGGGCGCCGTTAATGCGAGCGGCTGCTTCGAAACCGGATGAACCAGCTCCACCCGGCGCGCATGCAAGCTGATGCCGCCGTCGGGATTGGAGCGCTCGGCTCCGTATTTCAAATCGCCTTTGATGGGACATCCCATCCGGGCCAGCTGGCAGCGTATCTGGTGGTGCCGCCCCGTTTTGAGGTCGATTTCCAACAGGTAATACCGGTCGGAGCGGGCAATCGTTTTGTAATGCAGCTCCGCCCGTTTCGAGCCGGGCTTTTCCGTATCGGAGGCGTAGCTTTTGTTTTGTTTCTCGTTCCGCACCAAGTAGTGTACCAGGTCGCCTTCCGGTACGGGCGGGCAGTTTTTCACGATGGCCCAATACGTTTTCTTTACGGCGCCGGTACGGAACATCTCGTTCAGGCGTGAAAGCGCCTTACTTGTTTTGGCAAACAAAACGAGCCCCGTAACCGGGCGGTCGAGCCGGTGGGTAACACCGGTAAATACATTTCCCGGTTTTTGGTATTTCTCTTTCAGGTACAGCTTTACCGTTTCCGAAAGAGGCGTATCCCCGGTTTTATCGCCCTGCACGATTTCGCGGCAGGTTTTGCTTACCGCTATCAGGTGATTGTCTTCGTAGACGGCCTCCATCGGTTACATATTCATACCGCCGCAGCAATGAATTACCTGCCCGGTTACATACGACGACAAATCGGATGCCAGGAAGGTAGCCACGTTCGCTACATCCTCGGGCGTACCGCCGCGACGCAAGGGGATTTGTTTAGCCCACTGTTCGCGTACCTCGTCCGACAAAGCGGCCGTCATATCGGTAATAATAAATCCCGGTGCGATGGCATTGGCCCGTACGCCGCGCGAACCCAGCTCCTTGGCGATGCTTTTCGCCAATCCGATCATACCGGCTTTGGAGGCGGAATAGTTGCACTGTCCGGCATTTCCCGATACGCCTACTACTGAGGCCATATTGATAATGCTTCCGGATTTTTGCTTCATCATCACCGGCGTAACGGCATGAACGAAATTAAAGGCAGACTTGAGGTTCACGTTAATCACCATATCCCACTGCTGTTCGCTCATCCGCATCATCAACCCGTCGCGGGTAATGCCGGCGTTGTTCACTAAAATATCGATACGGCCGAAATCGGCTACGATATCGGTTACGACTTTGTGGGTATCTTCGAAATTCGCCGCATTCGAAGCGTATCCTTTTACCTTCACTCCGAGCGCGGCGATTTCCTGCTCGGTTGCTTTCGCATTGTCGTCGATAGCCAAATCGGTAAAAGCGATAGAAGCGCCTTCTTCAGCGAATTTCAAGGCAATCGCTTTCCCGATGCCGCGGGCGGCACCTGTAATCACCGCTACTTTTC
>DBGBSM010000397.1:0-2382 GCA_048468815.1 Parabacteroides sp. | reverse complement strand
GTCCTCCCTACGCTCCCGATTAAACGCCAAGCACCCCGATTTATTATAATCGCTTATTTTAAAGCGGAATAATTCTATTCTTTCAACAAATCGTTTAACATCAAAAGCGCCATATTGGCGGCACGGGTAATATTCTGCTCGCGGTTTTTACCGAAACGGAATACCTGCGATTTCACCGTATCCTTAAAAGCCACGGCAATCCATACGGTTCCGACCGGCTTATCGGGCGTACCTCCGCCGGGACCGGCAATACCCGAAGTGGCTACCGAACAGTCGCAATCCAGCGTTTTCATCGCTCCGGCGGCCATCTCCTCTACCACCTGGCGGCTCACTGCACCATAGGCATCGAGCGACAGGTTCGATACGCCGAGCACCCGGTGCTTCACCTGATTGGAGTACGAAACGATTCCCCCGGCAAAATAATCGGAGCTTCCCGCTACCGACGTGATAAGTGCCGCAATTTTCCCGCCGGTACAACTTTCGGCCGTCCCGAGGGTGAGCTTTTTCTTCCGCAGCACTTCACCTACCAACTCTTCTATCGGCTTATCTTCTTCGGCCAGGATATTTCCTTTCAGCAACGCCCGCAGTTTTTCCGCCTGCTCCGACATCGTCGTATCTTCGGTCGCCTTATCCGGATAATAGGCCGACAAGCGCAACCGGATAAGTCCCGGGGTAGGCAAATAAGCCAGCGTAATAAACGGAGGCAATTCCTCTTCGAACTGCTCCAGCCGCATAGCCAACCCCGATTCGGTGTATCCGCCCACCCAGAATGTTCGATGGCTGATGTACATATCCTGCCGGAACTTTCGTTTCAAACGAGGGATGATTTCCGTTTCCATCGCCCATTTCATCTCGTACGGTACGCCCGGCAACGAAACCAGCACCTTTCCGTCTTTTTCGAACCACGTAACCGGCGCCGTGCCCGCCCGATTTTGTATTACCGTACACTTTTCCGGAACGTAAGCCTGGTTGCGCGTAAGCGGATTCATTTCCTTTCCGGTAGTGCGGAATATTTCCTCGATATTCGCCAGCACCTCTTCCGAGAACCGGAGCTCCGTATCGAAAAACCGGCAAAGGGTTTTCTTCGTAATATCGTCTTTCGTAGGGCCGATTCCGCCGGTAACCAAAACGATACGCGAACGCTCCATCGCTTGGCCGAAAGCCGAAAGCATGTCGGCTTCCACATCCCCTACCGTTATTTTCCGGGTTACATGAAACCCTTCGTTACCCAATGCCTGACCCATCCAGGCCGAATTGGTATCTACTACCTGCCCGATCAGCAGTTCGTCGCCTATCGTGATAATCTCGACATCCATAATCAACTCGCTAATCCGTTTTTTAAATCGTTACCCTTGAAAAAGGCGCCGCATCCATCGGACAAAAATCGTTATCCTGGTATTTATAGTAACCGGTAATGGCTACCATCGCCGCATTGTCGGTAGTAAAAGCGAACGGGGGAATATGGATTTTCCAGCCATATTTCGCCGCATGGTCGCGGAACGCGTCGCGCAACCCGGAATTAGCCGACACGCCGCCGGCAACCGCCACTTCGTTAATATGCAACGCCTTGGCCGCTTTCCGCAATTTATCCATCAGAATATCGATAACGGTACGTTGCAGAGAAGCGCATAAATCCCGCTTGTTTTTTTCGATGAAATCGGGGTCTTCCTGCAGGCGGTCACGCAAGGTGTACAGGAAAGACGTTTTCAGGCCGCTGAAGCTGTAATCATATCCCGGAATATGCGGTTTGCTGAAGGCAAAAGCCGTCGGGTTCCCTTCATTGGCCAACCGGTTCACTACCGGGCCGCCCGGATAGCCGAGCCCCATCACCTTGGCGCATTTGTCGAATGCCTCGCCGGCCGCATCGTCGATGGTTTGCCCGATTACCTCCATGTCTTTGTACGATTTCACCAGGATAATCTGCGAATTGCCGCCCGAAACCAACAAGCACAAAAACGGGAAATCCGGCTGGTCGGTATCCGCCGCATCTTCCTTTATAAAATGCGCCAATACGTGTGCCTGTAAATGGTTCACTTCGATCATCGGGATTCCGAGCGATGCAGCCAGCCCTTTCGCGAACGAAGTGCCTACCAGCAACGAACCCAACAGGCCGGGGCCGCGGGTGAAAGCAATGGCGCTTAACTCCGATTTATCTATTCCGGCCCGCTTGACCGCTTCGGCCACCACGGGAATTATATTCTGCTGGTGCGCCCGCGAAGCCAGCTCGGGCACTACGCCGCCGTACGCTTCGTGTACGGCCTGGCTGGCTATTACGTTCGAAAGCATCACGCCATCGCGTATCACAGACGCGGAAGTATCGTCGCACGAAGATTCAATGCCTAATATGATTACACTCATTTCCGATTTTTTTTGCAAATAAAC
>DBGBSM010000396.1:0-11567 GCA_048468815.1 Parabacteroides sp. | reverse complement strand
TCGTAATACTTCCCCCGGTTCTCCACCCCGAGCGTTTCGGCGGCGCTGATTACCACCGACTCGATGTAGTTGCGGTTCCAGAGCGGCTCGAAAATGCCGTTCGAGAAACGAAGCACCAGTACGTTCTGCACCGTTTCTTTGCCCAGGAAATGGTCGATGCGGTAAATTCCTTTTTCGTCGAATACGGAGCACAGGTACCGGTTCAGCTCGCGCGCCGAGTGCAAGTCTACGCCGAACGGCTTCTCGATGATGATGCGCCGCCAGCCGCTCCGTCCGAACGGTTTGTTCAAGCCGTTTTCTTCGAGGTAGCGCGGAATAAGCTCGTACATCAGCGGCGGAGTGGAAAGGTAATAGATTACCCGGTCGGGAATCCCCTCGTCTTTTTCGATTTGCCGGATACGGTCTTTCAGCTTGCCGTATTCTTCGCTCCGGGTAGAATCGAAGCTGATGTATTGCACCCGGTGCAGGAAGTCGTCGACCTGCTGCGCGCTGTACGGTTTTCCCTTTTCGATGGCGAGGATGCTTTTACGCTGCATCTGGCGGTATTCGTCGTCGGTATAGGCGGTACGCGAAGCGCCGAGCACCACGAACCGGTCGGGCAGCAACCCGCGGGCGCACAGCTCGAACAGCGAGGGTATGAGCTTGCGGCGCGTCAGGTCGCCCGAGGCGCCGAAAATAACCAACAGTTGATTTTCCGGGTTCTTCATCGCTCGGCGTTTTATACGTTATAGTTACGCGAAGTGGTATCGCCCCCTTCGCCCGTCCAGTCGGTGTGGAAAAACTCGTTGCGCGGCTTGTCGGTACGCTCGTACAGATGGGCGCCGAAATAATCGCGCTGCGCCTGAATCAGGTTGGCCGGCGAGTTCAGGGTACGCAGCCCGTCGAAGTAACTCAACGCCGAGCTCATGCAGGGCAATGCCACGCCGCTCAGCACCCCGTCGGCCACCACGCTGCGCCACGAGGCCAGCGAATCGAGTATCTTACTGCGGAAGAAGCGGTTGAACAGCAGGTTGGCCAACCCCGGTTCTTCGGTGTAGGCTTCGGTTATCTTGCCTAAAAACACGGAACGGATAATACATCCCTTGCGCCAGATTCGGGCGATGGTGCCGAAATCGAGATGCCAGTCGTACCGGAGCGACGCCCGGCGCAGCAAGGAAAACCCTTGCGTATACGATACCAGCTTCGAGGCATAGAGCGCTTCGCCGATGCTGCCGGCGTCGATGCCGGTGCCGGGAAACTCGTTTTCGTTGAGGAACAGGCACGAGGCTTTTTCGCGTTCTTCGAGCAACGCGGAAAGCATGCGGGCGTACACCGATTCGGTAATCAGCGTGAGCGGGTCGTTCTCTTCGAGCGCCTCCATCACGCTCCACTTGCCGGTGCCTTTCTGCCCGGCCGCATCCAGTATCTTATCCAGCAGGTAACCGCCTCCGGTATCGCGGAAATTCACGATGGCGGCGGTAATCTCGATGAGGTAACTTTTCAGCTCGCCTTCGTTCCATTCGCCGAATACCGCGTGCAACTGCTCGTTATCGAGGTGCAACCGCTCCTTGAGCAGCCTGTACGCCTCGGCTATAAGCTGCATATCGCCGTACTCGATGCCGTTGTGCACCATTTTCACGAAATGGCCGGCTCCCCCCTTGCCTATCCACTGGCAGCAGGGCGTTCCGTCGTCGAGCTTGGCGGAGATGTCTTGCAGGATGTTTTTCACTTCCGGCCACGCCTCGGGCGAGCCGCCGGGCATGATAGACGGTCCGTGCAGGGCGCCTTCTTCGCCGCCGGAGATGCCGGTGCCCACATAGAATATATGGTGGCTCTCCAGCTTGCGCATCCGCCGCTCGGTATCGCGGAAGTCGGAGTTGCCGCCGTCGATGAGAATGTCGCCGGGCGACAGGAAAGGCATCAACTTGGCAATCATCTCGTCTACCGGCGCGCCGGCCTTGATCATCAGGATGATTTTACGGGGCCGCGCGATGGTGGCCACGAACTCGGCGATGGAGTAGGTCGGGATAAACCCTTTCCCCTTTCCACGCCCTTCCACAAAACGGGTTACTACCTCGCCGTGCCGGTTGTAAAGCGATACGGTATATCCGTGGCTGGCCATGTTCAGCGCCAGGTTTTCGCCCATCACGGCCAACCCGACCAGGCCTATATCCGAAGTTTTCATATTTATTGAATTTAATTTGAATAGCAAGCTGGCGGCAATCCGGCCGCCTGCGGGCCCGTAGCGGGCAAGTGCGGCGCATGCCGCAGCGATTCGTTTTACGCCTTGCCGCCTACCGGTCGATAAGCGAAAGCAGCTTGTTGAACGCCTCGCTCATCGAAGGATGGGTGAATACCTGGTCGCGCAAGAGCCGGTAATCCAGTTTGGCATGGATGGCTACGGCCGCCAGGTTGATGATTTCGTCGGCTCCGGCGCAGAAAAACGCGCACCCGATAAGGCGGTTCGTATCGGCGTTGACTACGATTTTGAGCAACCCTTCCGGTTCTTCCAGCGTAAGGGCGCGCCCGATTTCGGAAGCTGCCAGCCGGGCTACGCGGATGTTGCAGCCGGCCAGGAACGCTTCTTCCTCGCGCAAGCCGATAGTGGCCAGCGGCGGGTCGATGTATACGACCGAGGGAATGGGTTCGCGGTCGGCCGTGGTGCGGTGTGCATCGCCGAACAGCTCGTCGGCTACGATGCGGTAGTCGTCTAACGAGACATAGGTAAACAGCGGCGCTCCTTTGGCGTCGCCCAGCACTCGGATATGGGGCGCGGAGGTATGCAAATGCAAATCCGCGTCGATAGCGCCGTGTTCGTCGGTCCGCACGCCGGCGGCCTGGAGGTTCAACCGCTCCACGGCCGCTTTCCGGCCGGTGGCCAGCAATACGGCATCGGCCGGAATCCGGTGCATCGCCTCGGTAGAGAGGTGGATGTACGACACGGAGGTTTCGTTCGTTTCGTCGTGAACCGACTGCACCAGCACGTCTTCGTGGAAAACAACGCCTTTCTTTTCGAGCGTTTTCTTTACGCACGCGGCGATGTCGTCGTCTTCTTTGGGTAACAGGCGCGGATGGTGGTCGAGCACGGTTACCTGCGAGCCGAAGCCGGCGTACATACAGGCGAACTCGAGCCCTACATACCCGCCGCCCACGATAACCAACCGGCGGGGAAGTTGTTCGAGCCGGAGCATGGTTTCGCTGGTGTATACACGCCGGGAAGCGGTTACGCCGGTAATATCGGGGATAACCGGCTCGGAACCGGTATTGATGAAAATCTTTTCGCTCCGCACGGTGAAGCGTCCGGTATCGGTCGTTATTTCTATTTCGTGTGGCGAGGTGAAAGCGGCTTCGCCGGTAATCACCGTAATCCGCTCGTTGTTATGCAACAGCTCGTAGTTTTTTTCACGCAGCCCGGTTACGAGCTTGCGGGTGGCTGCAACGGCCTCGCGGTAGAACGAGGCTTGCTGCTCGAACGAAGGGAACTTCCTGCACCGGGCTATGCCGGAAAGATGAACCATCGCCTTGGTAGGGATACAGGCCACGTTGATGCAAGCGCCGCCGTACATCTGTGCCGAGCGCTCTACCAGGGCTACCGTCCAGCCTTTTCCGGCCAATTCCGCTGCCAGCGTTTTGCCGCCTTTTCCGAAGCCGATTATTACCGCATCGTATTTATCCATAGTTACTTTTGTATATAGTTCGGTTATGGTTATACATCCTTGTACATGACAAAAATCTGTGTTTCGCTCGCCGCGAAGGCGTCTGCCAACGGCGCCTACCGGCGGTCTTCATTTTTTGGCTTGACCCAAAATCCCGAGTAAGAGAGGCAGTAGCCAAACTTGTTTGGATAATGCCGAACGGGAGGGATTTATGTAAAAAACGAAGCAAAAAAGTTCAAGGGCTACGTCCGCTTCGCTACATCCCGGCTTTATTCAATACGGTAAAACCAGGAATGCCGGTTATACAAAACAGCGTAATCTTTTGGCTGCATGGCCTTCCGGGCGTTACTACGTACCATTTTCTTCACGTTCTCTCACTGAGGCCCCTGGTCCAATACGAAGAGGCCGGTGCTATTCAGCGTTGAGCGGGAAGCGGGCTGCATCCTTTCTTCTCTTTTGTTCTTCGCCCGGAAATTCATTTTTGTCATGTACTTCGGGTGATACTTTACAAACAGTTCGAATCTGCCTTTTGTTTGTTGGGGTTCGGCGGGTGTATGCAGCGGAGAGCGAAGGAAAGAGGCGGAGGAAAACGGAAACCGGAAGCGGAAAATGCGGGAATGGAATTGGAATTTATTAACAAAAGAAGGGGATAAAAGCAAAACACAGAGACACGGAGACACAGAGAATAATCATGCTAAATGATTCGAACTCTGTGTCTCCGTGTCTCTGTGTTCAATCCTTGCGGTTACCGGTTAATGGAAAAAGAACCGGAATATATCGTTGCCGTTGGCATAAATAAGCAACCCGAAAAGCACCACCATGCCGGCGATCTGCGCATACTCGAGGAACTTGTCGCTCGGCTTGCGGCGCGTTACCACCTCGTAAAGCAGGAACATCACATGGCCGCCGTCGAGCATCGGGATAGGCAAGATGTTCATAAACGCCAGAATAATCGACAAGAGCGCCGTACGTTCCCAGAAAAGCTGCCAGTCCCATACTTTCGGAAACAGGCCGCCGATGGTGCCGAAGCCGCCGATGCTCGAAGCCCCCTCCTTGGTAAACACATACTTCATATCGCTTACATACCCTTTCAGCGTAGCGACTCCTTTCCGCACGCCTGCCGGGAACGACTCGAAGAAGCCGTATTTCCTGGTAACCGGCGAATAGAGCTGGTCGGGCGATTTCAGCAAAACGCCCATCATACCCAGCGAATCGGTGGTAAACGTCGCCGTTTGTTCCGCACCGCCGCGGTAAAAACCTACGGTTATTTCCTGGCCCTTATTCAAAGCCAACTGCTCCGCCACGTCGCCATCGGCAGGCGTAGGCACGCCGTTTACCGAAACGATGCTGTCGCCCGGCTGCATCCCGGCCTCCCGTGCCGGCGACACTTCGGGAAATCCCTGCACCACCATCGGATAGCGCAGCCCTACGAAACCTTGCTTCTCGCGCATCAGCCGTTGCATAAAATCGCCGGGCACCGCAATCCGCACCTCCTCGCCGTTACGCAACACCGTCACTTCCTGGGCTTCCACTAACTTCCGGAAGGTATTTTCGTCCATCCGTTCCAACGGCTCGCCGTCGGCGCGGAGCAAAATATCGCCGTCGCGGTACCCTATTTCTTTGGCCGTTTCGCTATAGTACATCCCCATATCCATGTTTTTCAACGGGATATAGGTTTCGCCCCAGGCAAACAGCACCATCGAATAGATGAACAGCGCGAGCAGGAAATTGAAAATCACCCCGGCCGTCATAATCAGCAACCGCTGCCAGGCCGGCTTCGAGCGGAACTCGTACGGCTGGGCCGGCTGCGCCAGTTGTTTCATATCGAGCGACTCGTCTACCATCCCGGCTATCTTGCAATAGCCGCCTAACGGCAACCAGCCGAGCCCGTATTCGGTGTCGCTGTTCTTGGGTTTGAATTTGAACAATGAGAACCAGGGGTCGAAGAAAAGGTAAAATTTCTCTACCCGCACCTTGAAAATCCGGGCAAAAATAAAGTGCCCGAACTCATGCACGAGCACCAGTATCGATAAGCTCAAGATAAGCTGCAATGCTCTGATTAAAAAAGTCTCCATAAATACGCTGTTCCTGTTTTTAATTTATATTTCTCTTTTTCTTTTTCCGTTTAAAACAGCCGGGCCGCTATCTCGCGGGCTTCGGCATCGGTAGCCACGTAATCCTCGTACGAAGGCTTGCCGATAAACGTGGCTTTCGCCATCGTTTGCTCGATTACGTCGCTCATTTGCAGAAAACCGATCCGCTCTTCGAGGAAAGCGGCCACCACCACTTCGTTGGCCGCATTCATAATACACGGCATATTGCCGCCCTGCCGTATCGCCTCGTAGGCAAAGGCCAGGTTACGGAACCGCTCCATATCGGGCTCTTCGAACGATAATTGCGCGTACTGCCCGAAATCGAGCCGCGGCAGCGCGCTTTTCAGCCGCTCGGGATACGACAGGGCATACGCTATCGGCAGCTTCATGCTGGGAACGCCGAGCTGTGCCTTCACCGAACCGTCTTCGAACTGCACCATCGAATGAACCACCGATTGCGGATGCACCACCACTTGTATCTGTCCGGGCCGCAGGCCGAACAGCCATTTGGCTTCGATCATCTCGAATCCTTTGTTCATCATCGAAGCCGAGTCGATGGTTACCTTGGCGCCCATGTTCCAGTTGGGATGCTTTAGAGCCTGCGTTTTCGTAACGGCGGCCAGCTCTCCGGCCGGCTTGGTACGGAACGGGCCGCCCGAAGCGGTAAGCAATATTTTCTCTACCGGGTTATTCCATTCGCCGGCTAAGCATTGGAAAATAGCCGAATGTTCGGAATCGACCGGCAGGATGGGCACCCGGTATTCGTTGGCCAGTTGCGTAATCAGCTCGCCGGCCACAACCAGCGTTTCCTTGTTGGCTAAGGCAATCGCCTTTCCGGCGCGGATGGCCTGGATAGTGGGTCGCAATCCGGCGTATCCTACCATGGCCGTAAGTACCACGTCGATGGGGCCCGCCTGCACTACCTGGGCAATCGCCTCGCTGCCGGCCCACACTTTCACCGGCAAATCTTCGAGCGCTTCTTTCAGCTCGGGATACTTCCGTTCGTTCGCTATTACGACCACTTCCGGCATATACTTATGCACCTGCTCCACCAGCAAATCCACCCGGTTGTTGGCCGTAAGGGCGTATACCTCGAACCGGTCGGGGTGTTCGCTTATCACTTCCAATGCCTGCGTGCCGATAGAGCCGGTCGATCCTAATATCGCTACTTGTTTTTTCATGGACGGGATTAAAACGCTATATATTCTTCCGGATTCACCGGGTTTCCTTTGTACCACAACTCGAAGTGGAGGTGCGGCCCGGTGGAGAGTTTCCCCGTATTGCCTACCAGGGCGATGGCTTCGCCGGCGGTAACATGGTCGCCCACTTTTTTGAGCAACAGCTCGTTATGCTTGTAAAGGGAGAGGAATCCGTTTTTATGCTGTACCTGGATTACGTTGCCGTAATTGGGGTCGGTGCCGGTAAAAACCACCGTTCCGTCGAGCGTGGAAAGCACGCTTTCCTTGGGCGCCGTTACCAGGTCGATGCCGAAATGCCCCTTTTCCGCCTCGTACCTCGACGATACCGCGCCTTTTACCGGCTTGTAAAAGAACACGCCGTCGGTAGGCACATGGTCGGGATTCAATACGGTGAGGTTGTATTTTTCTTCTTCTTCGAAGTTCCGCACGAACGCTTCCTCACGTTCGCTCCGCGGAATATCGAAATCGGGCTGTACCCGGGCCAGCGAGTCGATGGAACGAATCGAATCGACCGGCATTTCGCCGGTAAGCAGCCCTTTCAGGTTGTCGAGGTAAAGCGCCTGGATGGAGAGGGTGCGTTCCAACGAATCGGCCCGCAAGGCGTTTTGCATGATTTCTTTCCGTATTTCCACGTCGAGGTAGCCGGGCAGGTAATTTCGTATCGGGGTGGTGACGATAAGCAAAGCCGTAAGCGCGATAAGCAAAAAGGCGAAAAGGGCCAGTACCACGAACGCCGACAATTGCGACAGGCGGAACGACCATACTTCTTCCAGCGTATTTTCGTTGAAAAACGACAGTTTGTATTTGAACCGGATGCGGTGCCAGAAAGATTTGGTTTGTTTCTTCTTTGCCATGTTATCGTTCTAAAACGGCAAAGATACGATTCTCGGCCGACATTACCCAATAGATTGTCTTAACTGATGTTAGGTAGCGAAACATATTAAAAGCATTCGTCGGCTTCGCCCGGGTCGATCAATCCGTCCGGCAGGTTCATGTACAGCATTTTATTTTCGTGGTCGATGTCGTCGAACAATTCCTCGGCGGCCGGCACGAGCCATTCTTTCCCGTCGGCCGCCACCTGCAACAACACGTTGGCCGTGCTTTCGTCTATCGCAACCACTTCGCCTAATTCGCCGTAGCGGGCGTCGGTTACGCGGAATCCCACGAAGTACGCCCACGAACCGGTGTCGTCCAGCTCGTCGTCGTCGAACAGCGCCTTCGGGAAATAAACCGGAACGCCGGCGAATTCTTTCGCTTCCGCCTCGTTATTCACGCCTTCGAGCTTAATCAGGGCCGTGGTATCGTTTTTAAACCGGTATTCTTCTATAAAAAAAGGCACCAGGATACCTTCCATCTCGCCGATCAGGTAGTCGCACTCCACGCGGTCGAATATATCGGAGGTGAAATTCAGCGCGATTTCGCCTTTGATGCCATGCGGCTTGGCAAACCGGCCGATTTCTACAACGTCTTCTTTTCTTATCATGGCTTCGTTACAATCTGGTAATGCGGGCTCCGATGGCATTCAGGCGCTTGTCGATGTCTTGGTAGCCGCGGTCGATTTGTTCTATATTGTGTATCCGGCTGGTTCCCTCGGCGCTCATGGCGGCGATGAGCAAGGCGATTCCGGCGCGTATATCGGGCGAAACGAGGTTAGCGCCGCGTAGCTTGAAGCGGTTGCCCAATCCGATAACGGTGGCGCGGTGCGGGTCGCACAGGATAATCTGCGCCCCCATGTCGATGAGCTTATCCACGAAAAACAACCGGCTCTCGAACATCTTCTGGTGAATCAGCACGCTGCCTACCGCCTGGGTGGCGACTACCAGGAACACGCTCAGCAAGTCGGGCGTGAGGCCGGGCCAGGGAGCGTCGGCAATGGTCATGATGGAGCCGTCGATAAAGGTATCGATTTCGTAGGCGTCGTGGGTGGGGATGTAAATATCGTCGTTGCGCTGCTCCACGGTGATTCCCAGGCGCCGGAACGACTCGGGGATAATGCCTAACTTATCGTAGGCCACATTCTTGATGGTGATTTCAGAGCCCGTCATCGCGGCCATCCCGATAAAACTGCCTACCTCGATCATATCGGGCAGGATGGTATGGGTACAGCCGTGCAGCGACGATACGCCCTCTATGGTAAGCAGGTTGGAGCCTACGCCCGAAATTTTCGCTCCCATCCGGTTCAGCATGGCCGATAATTGCTGCAAATAGGGTTCGCAGGCGGCGTTGTAAATGGTAGTAACGCCTTCGGCGAGCACCGAGGCCATCAAGATATTGGCGGTTCCGGTTACCGAGGCTTCGTCGAGCAGCATATAGGCGCCGCGCAGCTTGCCGGCCGTTATTTCGTATACCTGCCGTTCGGGGCAGTAAACCAGGCGGGCTCCTAACTTTTGAATTCCGGTAAAATGGGTATCCAGGCGGCGGCGTCCGATTTTATCGCCGCCGGGTTTCGGAATCAACACCTTGCCGAAACGGGCTACCAACGGGCCTACAATCATAATCGAGCCGCGCAGGGAGGTGCTTTTCCGGATAAAATCTTCCGAATCGAGGTAAGCCAGGTCGATGTCGTCGGCCTGGAAAGTATAGGTATCCACGGCCGGCCGTTCCACTTTCACGCCCATTTCGCGAAGCAACTGAATCAGGTTGTTCACGTCGAGTATGTCGGGAACGTTATGAACGGTTACTTTCTCCGGGGTTAGCAATACGGCGCAAATTACCTGGAGCGCTTCGTTTTTCGCTCCTTGCGGCATAATTTCGCCCGAGAGGCGGTAGCCGCCTTCTATCACAAATGAAGCCATACTGGTAGGTTGCTGTTTGGTTTGCGGAGGAAAGATACGAAAAAAGCGGTCATCTGGCCGCTTTCCGTGGGTAGTTTTTATTTTTTCTCGCCAGAATATCGCGCGATTCGGTTAGCTTGTGAAGCTCTTCGTCGAGGATAATCTGTCCTTCCGACAGTTCGTCGAGGTCTTGAAAAATCTTCCGGTCGTCGACCGTTTCCTTGTTCCACGTCAGGAACGATTTCTTCATGTGGTTGGCGAGCAGCTTGATAAGGTACTCTTTTTCTTCGCCTTCGGCGTACTCGGTGGCCTTGCGTATCATCTGTTCCAGCGTTTTCCCGTAATGCCGGTACCGGATACGGCCGTTGTTGTAGGGCAACCGTTTCGGACGGGTGTACAGGTTTTCTTTTTTTACGATTTCATAGGGGTAATCGATATCCAGCTTGAAATCGGCCATGATGGCCAGGTGGTCCCACAGGATATGCTTGAAGTCGTTTACGTCGCGCAGGTGGGGAAACATGTTTCCCATCACGTTGATAATCGAATCGGCGCATTTTTTGCGTTCTTCCCGGTCTTCGATGGTAAGGCAATAGTCTACCATGTTCTGGATGTTACGTCCGTACTCGGGCAAGACTAATCGTTTGGCACTTGTATTGTATTCCATATTCATTCTATTCAGTTTTTTTATCTCAACCGGTCGAGCGAGCGTACCAGCATTTCGTCGGCTCCGATATTCCGGATGGCGAGGTAATCCAGTATGAGCGCAATCACCGGGAAAACGAGAGCGATTTTATACGAGAATTGCAGGTCGCCGGCCGCTCCCAGCCCCTGGTGTATCCTGTATGCGAAGAAAGCGAACAGGGCGTAGAACCCGAGCATCAGAATCGCGTTGAAAACGGATAGCCGGATTTGCAACACGCGTTTCTTGTACAGGAAAATGGTAACCAGCGCAATCAGGGCGATGGCGGCGGTAAGTACGAACAATCCCCAGGTCGGGTATACCAGTTCGGGCTGTATCCCGGCGGTTCCGATTCCCATCACGTCGAACGTATAAGAAGCGTCGCCGGTTTGTATCGCCGCCAACGGCAGGAACAACACGGCTGTCATCAACGCGGCGATGAAAAACAAGTAAACAGTTTGTATTCGTTGTAACATAACAATAAAAAACGGGAAGAGGTTGTACCGATTCCGATAGGGAATAAAGCCGGCGGCGGAAAATGAAACGCAGAGCCTCCCTGCTTGTAAAACGTTTCTTTAAGAGGGCTCTGTGTTTCCGCTCCGGCATATACGGCCCGGCAGACCGGGCGCTGTTCTTTTCCGGTACGACCGGTTCCGGTTCCGGATTTAAAAGTTATTTTTTTCCTTGGCGGGATTTTTGTGGTAAATCTTGCCTTCTTCGTATTCCTGCGCAGCGATCAGAGTCGACTTGGGCAGCTTCTCGTAATAACGGGATATTTCGATTTGTTCCCGGTTTTCGAAAACTTCTTCGAGGTTATCGTTATAAGAAGCGAATTCCTGAAGTTTCTTTTCGAGGTCTTGTTTCATTTCCACGCTGATTTGGTTGGCGCGTTTCGAAATAACCATAACCGTCTCGTACACGTTTCCGGTATCTTCGCAGAGCTTAATCATGTCGCGCGTTACCGTAGTAGTGGGAGCATTCGATTTTCTGTAATCCATTTTTCTATTTTAATTGATTATTATTCGTTTAATATACGCCCGTAATCCGCTTGTCGGCATAGTCGAAATATTTCCGGGCTTGCTTCAGGTATTGGCCGTCGGGATATTCGTTTACGTAGTTATAATACTCGTCTACCACATCCCGGTAGCGTCCTTGCAGTTTCTCTTCCACGCTGGCTACGGCAATCT
>DBGBSM010000395.1:0-20633 GCA_048468815.1 Parabacteroides sp. | reverse complement strand
CAGCGTGAGCATGGATATTTTGTTGGTATCCACCTTGGTTCTAATCGTTATTCACGGCGCCCTCACACAAGATATCCGGTGGAAATACGCATTCAATATCCTTACCCTGGTTACGTTTTTGTGGATGATATACTGCTTGTTGGAAATAATGAATCCTACCGGAATGCTCAAAGCGTGGATACTATCCCGTTCGCTGATATTCAACGGGCTCATTATTTCCGTGATAACCTCTTTGCTGATTACAAAATACCGCCAGATCGACACGATAGTAACCTTATATTCCGTTTTCACTCTGCTGGCCATCGCGAAGGTACTCATGCAACGATACATCGGGTTCGACTCTTACGAACTTCGCTGGCTAAACGAAGGGGGCGGCGCCCTTACCCACCTGATTCATTCCGGCACACGTTATTTCTCCTTTTTTACCGATGCCGGAAATTTCGGTTCCAATATGGGATGCTCGGCGGTTATTTTCGGAATACTTACGTTCTCCGCTTCCCGCAAAGGCCAGGCCATATATTACGGGATTCTATCGGTACTTTCCCTGTACGCCATGTTTCTTTCCGGTACCCGGGGCGCCATGATCGTACCGTTAGGAGGCGTAGCGCTTTATATCCTTATCAGTAAAAACTATAAAGCGATTATCGGGGGCGGCATACTCTTAACCGCCGTTTACTGCTTTTTCGTTTTCACTTATATAGGAGAAAGCAATTCGCTGATACGCAGGATGCGCAGTTCGTTCCGGCCCACCAGAGACGGCTCGTTTAATGTGCGCCGGGAGAATCAAAAGAAACTGGCGGTTTACCTTAAGAATCGACCTTTCGGAGAAGGCTTAGGACTGTCGGGGGGAGAAAATAGAAAAATATCGGTTCGCTTCACCACGCAGATTCCGCATGATTCGTGGTACGTAAAAATCTGGGTGGAAACCGGCATCGTAGGGCTAATCCTTTACCTGGCCGGATTAATCGCCGTAGTAATCAAATGCGCCCGGATTATTATGTTCAAAATCAAGAATAAAAAGCTGAAAGGCATACTCAGCGCATTTTTATGCGGCATATTCGGCATGATGCTCAGTTCGTACGGGAATGCCATTTGGGGACAGTTCCCCACCATGATTATCGCCTATGTTTTCTTATCTTTGATTTTAAAAGGCGCTTATTTCGATAAACAGATAGAAACACAAAAAAGACTCATATAAACTATGGACTATTATTCATTCTTTACCAACTTCGAGAACGGAGAGCATATCTTCAGAATAATTGATGCCGTAATATTTTTAATATTTGCATTAAGCGTATGCTACCTGTTTATCTTCGCCTTCATGTCGATGGGGAAGCGGAAAGACGCATATCCGAAAGCTGCGAAAAAATATAGATTCGCCGTTTTGTATCCGGCCTACCGCGAAGACAACGTGATTACCAATTCCGTTAAAGCTTTCTTACGGCAGAATTACCCCCGGGATAAGTACGACGTCATCGTTATTTCGGGAGAAATGGAACAACAAACCAACGAAGAACTCGAAAAGTTATCGGTAAAAGTGCTTCCCAACCTGAATAACCCGAATACGAAAACCAACGCACTCCAGACCGCAGTAAACTATATCGAAGAGAATAAGCTCGCATACGACGTAGTGGTTATATTGGACGCCGATAACGTGGTGGATCCGGACTTTCTGGAAGAACTGAACAATGCCTTTTACTCGGGTTGTTCGGCCGTACAAACACACCGGGTAGCCAAGAACAAGAATACCAGTATAGCCGTATTGGATGCGGTAAGCGAAGAAATAAACAACTCCATCTTCCGTAAAGGGCATACGCGCCTCGGATTTTCCTCGAGCCTTATCGGTTCGGGAATGGCTTTCGAATACGACCTATTCAAAGACTGTATCCGGCAAGCGAAACATATCGGGGTAGACAAGCAACTGGAAATGCTCTTACTCAAACAAAATATCTATATCGAATACCTCAGCAAAGTATATACCTACGACGAAAAGGTTAAAAAGGGTTCCCAATTTTACAACCAGCGGCGCAGGTGGTTGTCGAATCAGCTCCACAACCTGTTGTGGGGTATGGCCTCATTACCCAAGGCCATTCTGAACGGAAACTGGGATTACTGTAACAAACTGTTACAATGGATGATGCCCCCGCGCGTGATGCTCTTCGGACTCATCATTATTATTGCAGCCCTTTTAACGGTAGTCGATTGGTACCTTTCCATCAAATGGTGGGCCTTATTCCTGATGTTATGCATCACGTTCGTAATAGCGATACCGGACTCGTTAGTGAACAGAAAACTGGCAAAAGCGATTTTTTATATTCCTTTCCTGTTCTTGCTCATGCTACTGAATCACTTCCGGTTAGCGAAAGCCAGCAAAGAATTTATCCACACCGAACACGACGAATAAGAAGATGAAAATAGCTATCGAGGCCCAGCGTATTTTCCGGGAGAACAAGCACGGAATGGATTTCGTCGCTTTGGAAACCATCCGGGAACTGCAAAAAACGGATAAGGAAAACGAATATTACATTCTGGTTTCTCCCGGCAGCGACCGATGCCTGGAAGAAACGGAAAATGTGCATATCCTGGAAATAGGCAACTCGGTTTATCCGCTCTGGGAACAGGTGGCGCTTCCGCGAGCCGTAAAAAAAATCAAGCCGGACATATTGCACTGCACCAGCAATACCGCACCGCTTTATTGCCCGGTACCGCTCGTTTTAACGTTGCACGACATCATCTTTTTAGAGCCGAAGCAAACCGGCAATAAATCGTGGTACCAAAACCTGGGGCGCATTTACCGCCGCCTGGTGGTACCGCGCATATTACCCCGGTGTAAAAAAATCATCACCGTATCTTTCTTTGAACGCGACCGGATACAAAAAGCGCTCCGGTTGCCGGAAGCACAAATTACAGCCGTATACAACGGTTTCAATACCTACTTCGAACCGGTAACCGATACGCAGGCCGTTACACAAAAATACATACAAGCGGATACATACCTTTTCTTTTTAGGGAATACCGACCCTAAAAAAAACACGCCGCGTACGTTAAAAGCATACAGCTTATACCTGAAGCAGTCGGCCCGGAAACTGCCGCTGCTGATTGCCGACCTGAAAGAAGACATCATCGACAGCATACTGAAAGAAGAACATATAGAAGAGATAAAACCGTATCTTTCGTATCCGGGCTATATTTCGAATAAAGATTTGGTTTACCTGTATAACGGCGCTTTCGCCTTCCTGTACACCTCGTTGCGTGAAAGTTTCGGTATTCCGCTGCTCGAAGCGATGGCCTGCGGCACGCCGGTCGTTACCAGCAATACTTCGGCTATTCCCGAAGTGGCCGGAGAAGGCTGCATTCTGGTTACACCTACTTCGGAGAAGGAAATCGCAGCCAAACTAATCGAGCTCGAGGAAGACAACGATTTCTATAACCGGCAAAAAGCATACGGTTTACGACGGGTGGAAAACTTTTCGTGGGAGAAAACCGCCCGGGAGTTACGAAAGATTTATACACAAACAGCGGCTCGCTGAAAATACCGGTTCGCTATGAAAAACAGGGATTTCGTTATTACCAGCCTGCAATCGTGGGATATGGAAATAGGCAGCACCATCAAGAACACGGCGGTAGAAATAGCCAGGAACAACCGGGTGCTTTACATCAATCCTCCGATGGACCACGCCACCTGGCTCAGAGGGAAAAAAGACCGGATTTACCGGCAGCGAATCGACGTAATCCGTAAACGCACGCCGGCTATCCGTAAAATCGACGACAATTTCTGGGTAGCCGACTGCCCCTTTATGGTGTATTCGGTAAACAAGTTACCCGCCCCGGGGTTATTCGACTTCTTCAATAAGCTGAACAACCAAAAAATAGGGCGCTACATTCTTTCCGTTATGCGCCAACTGGGGTTTGAGGACGTGATTCATCTGATCGACACGGATATATACCGCAGCCAATACCTGAAAGAAATCGTCAGGCCGGCCGTATCCGTGTATTATTGCCGCGATTTCGTTATCGGCATGGCTTACTGGCGGAAAAACGGAAGCCGCCTCGAACCGCTTTTAGCCGCCAAGTCGGACATCGTACTGGCCAATTCCACTTATTTTGCCGAGCGGTTCAAGCAGTACAACCCGAACACCTACCCCATCGAAACCGGCGTCGACCTGCAATTATACGATGCTTCGATTACACGGGAATGCCCCGGCGATATGCAGCCGGTTCCGCGTCCTATCGTCGGGTACGTAGGGTTTATTACCGGGATACGACTGGACAGCGATTTGCTGTACGAACTCGCCGAAGAACGCCCCGGGTACAACTTCGTATTGGTCGGGCCCGAAGACGAGCTTTTTGCACAACACCGGTTGCATACCTTACGTAACGTGCATTTTTTAGGAAAGAAAGAAGTACGCGAGCTGCCGGGTTATATACAACATTTCGACGTATGCATCAACCCCCAACTGGTAAACGACATCACCATAGGAAACTATCCGTTGAAAATAGACGAATACCTCGCCATGGGAAAACCCACCGTAGCCACCAGCACCCATACGATGCGCGATATTTTCAGCGAGCAGGTGCACCTGGCCTCCGGCAAAGCGGAATACCTGTCGGCCATCGACCGGGCGTTAACGGAAACGGCTGACGCAGAGAAAAAAGAGCGACGGGTGCGATTCGCCCATTCCCATAGCTGGACGAACAGCGTAAACAAGATTTACCGGATTATCGAGGCATTCCTATCCGGCGGAAATAAATAAGGAAGAATATAGCCTCGCCTTAGCCTACACCCACAGCAAATCGCTCATAATCCCGTCGGATATAAAAATACCCGCCCGGGTAAGCTTCAAGCGGTCGCCTTCACGCTGCAACAAACCCTCCTTTACATACCGTTCCGCCTGCCGGCAACAATAAGCATGCAACCGGGAACCGAACGACTCTTCGAGTACCCCCAGCGAAATCCCCCACATCGTGCGCAAGCCGGTAATTACGAACTCGTTGTACCGGGTATTCGAGTCCAGGCACTCCACCGTAACCTCCGGTACACCGGTTTCCATTCCCCGGATATAAGCAGGCAACGACGCAACGTTCCACTGGCGGCTCTCTCCGTCGAACGAATGAGCCGACGGCCCGATACCCAAGTACTTGCAACCCGTCCAATACGAACTGTTATGCCGGGAGAAACAACCCGGCTTGCCGAAATTAGAGATTTCGTAATGCACGAAGCCGGCAGCCGTGAGCACGTCGATTAAACGGGCGAACATCGCCACGCTGGTTTCTTCGGCAACCGGAGCCACTTTACCGGCCTCTTTCAAGGCATACAAGGCCGTGCCTTCCTCATAAATCAAATGGTAAGCCGAAATATGATTCACCCCCAGGGATACGGCCGTTTCGAGGTTCTTCTCCCAGTGGGCAAGCGTTTGTCCGGGCAACCCGTACATCAGGTCGATGCTGATATGGCCGAACCGTTCGCGACACCGCTCCACGGCTTCGACGCTTTGCGCAGCCGTATGCCGGCGGTTGAGGAAACGCAAATCGTCGTCGTTAAAACTCTGGATTCCCATGCTGAGCCGGTTAAAAGGCAATCCGCCAAGCGAGTCGAGGTAGGCAGGCGTCAGGTCGTCGGGATTCGCCTCCAGCGTGATTTCGCTGCACGCCGACAAGTCGTACTTCGCCTGCATCCGGTCGAATAGCCACCGGAAATCGGCCGCCTGCAACTGCGACGGCGTACCCCCTCCGAAGTAAACGGTTTCGACGGGTTCGCCGCCCAGGTAATCGCTACGCAACTCCAGCTCGCGGCAGGCAGCCCGGAGATAAGCCTCCTTATAACCGCTGTCGGTATTCGAAAAGAAGTCGCAATACAGGCACCTGCGCGCACAAAAAGGAACATGTATGTAAATACCGGCCATTTTAGGAAATCGCTTGTTAATCCGGTGCGAAGATAGCACAAACCCCGCGCAGAAGCAAACGCGGCCCCGGTAAACCGCCGACACCCGCCCGCATGCTCTTTCCGGAACGAAACAACGGTTACACCGGGGATGCCGCTTCCGGTGCTGCACAACATAGTTTTCAAACAGGCAGGGAAGAATTGTTTTTCCGGCAGGGAATCTCTAATTTGCGCTCTGTCAGAAAGCACCCTTTCAGCGGTGCTTTATTGTTGAACATATAAATACCTAATGTCATGAAAGTATATCAGTCAAACGAAATCAAGAACATCTCGATTCTGGGAAGTTCCGGCTCTGGGAAAACCACTCTCGCTGAAGCGATGCTTTACGAGGGTGGTATTATAAAACGTCGCGGAACGGTAGAAGGAAAAAACACGGTAAGCGACTATTTCCCGGTTGAGAAAGAGTACGGATACTCGGTTTTCTCAACCGTTTTCAGTGTCGAATGGCTGGGACGGAAGCTGAACTTCATCGACTGCCCGGGGTCGGACGACTTCGTGGGCGGCGCGGTTTCGGCCCTGAACGTTACCGATACGGCTTTAATGGTATTAAACGCACAATACGGCGTAGAGGTAGGCACCATCAACCAGCTGCGCTACGCTGAGAAATTCAGGAAACCCGTTATCTTCATCGCCAACCAGCTCGACCTGGAAAAAGCGGACTACGAGGCCACGGTAGCCGGGTTGAAAGAACTGTACGGCGGGAAAGTGGTGCCCATCCAGTACCCCGTTTCCTGCGGGCCGTCGTTCAATGCGGTGGTAGACGTGCTGAAAATGAAGATGTACCAGTGGAAACCGGAAGGCGGAGTGCCCGAAGTGCTCGACATCCCGGCCGGTGAACTGGCCAAAGCCAAGGAACTGAACCAGGCCTTAATCGAAGCCGCCGCCGAAAACGACGAAACCCTGATGGAAAAGTTCTTCGAGCAAGGCAGCCTCACGGAAGACGAAATGCGCGAAGGAATCCGCAAGGGATTGATCGCCCGCGACATGTTCCCCGTTTTCTGCGTGTGCGCCGAACGCGACATGTGCGTACGCCGCACGATGGAATTCCTCGGCAACGTGGTTCCTTTCGTCGACGAGATGCCGAAACCGGTTACCGTAACCGGCGAGGAAGTAGCTCCGGACGCCGGCGGCCCCACCAGCCTGTTCTTCTTCAAAACCACCGTGGAGCCGCATATCGGCGAAGTATCCTACTTCAAAGTGATGTCGGGCAAAGTGAAGGAAGGCGACGACCTGCTGAACGCCGACCGCGGCTCGAAAGAACGCATCGCCCAGATCTTCTCGGTAGCCGGGCAAACCCGTAACAAAGTAGACGAAATGGTGGCCGGCGACATCGGCGCCACCGTAAAACTGAAAGACGTACGCACCGGCAACACGCTGAACGGAAAAGGCTGCGATTACCGGTTCGACTTTATCAAATACCCCGACCCCAAGTTCCGCCGCGCCATCCGGCCGAAGAACGAAGCGGACGCCGAGAAGCTCAGCGAGATACTCACCCGGATGAAAGAAGAAGACCCCACCTGGGTGGTAGAGCAAAGCAAGGAACTGAAGCAGCTCATCGTGTCGGGACAAGGCGAATTCCACCTCCGCACGTTGAAATGGCGCATCGAAAACAACGACAAACTGCCCATCGAGTTCGAAGAGTGCAAAATACCGTACCGCGAAACGATTACCAAGGCGGCGCGTGCGGATTACCGGCATAAAAAACAATCGGGAGGCGCCGGCCAGTTCGGCGAAGTGCACCTCATCGTAGAGCCGTATTACGAAGGCATGCCCGCGCCCGACACCTATAAGTTCAACAACCAGGAATACCGCATGAACGTGCGCGACACCCAGGTAATCGAGCTGGAATGGGGCGGCAAGGTAGTATTCGTGAACTGCATCGTAGGCGGCGCCATCGACGCCCGTTTCCTGCCGGCCATCCTGAAAGGCGTTATGGCCCGCATGGAACAAGGCCCGTTAACCGGCTCGTACGCCCGCGACGTACGGATTTGCGTATACGACGGCAAGATGCACCCGGTAGACAGCAACGAAATCTCGTTTATGCTGGCCGGACGGAACGCCTTCAGCGAAGCGTTCAAAAATGCCGGGCCGAAAATACTCGAGCCGATTTACGACGTGGAAGTATCGGTGCCGGCCGATAAGCTGGGCGACGTAATGAGTGACCTGCAAGGACGCCGCGCCCTGATTATGGGTATGAACAGCGAAAAAGGGTACGAAAAGCTACAAGCCAAGGTACCGCTGAAAGAAATGTCGACTTACTCCACGTCGCTAAGCTCCATCACCGGCGGACGCGCCTCGTTCACCATGAAGTTCGCCAACTACGAACTGGTGCCCACCGACGTGCAGGAGAAGCTGCTCAAAGCATACGAGGCTACCCAAACGGACGAATAAAAACAAATCTGCTTATAGTTCATTCATGTGAGAGGCCGCCTTCAGATTGAAGGTGGTCTTTCTTTTTAAAACAATAACGAAGCATATGAAAACCAACCGCATACCCGCGAAAGCCCTCCTTGCCGGGCTTATGTGCTGCTGCCTCGCCGCGTTCGCCGCGGCGCAGGAACGCATCGCCATCCAGCACGGCCCTTACCTGCAAAACCTGAAAGAAACGGAAGTCACTATCGTATGGAAAACCGGCAAGCCCTCGACAGGCTGGGTGGAACTGGCGCCCGACGACGGCAGCGACTACTACGCCTGCGAACGCCCCCGGTATTTCGACACCACCAACGGAGTGAAGAACACCTCGCTGGTACACGTAGTGAAAATCACCGGCCTCGCCCCCGGCACCCCGTACCGCTACCGGGTGTACTCGCAAGAAGTGCTCGGCCACGAATGGGTGGAGGTAACGTACGGCAAAACGGCGGCCACCGACGTGTACGGCGCCAAGCCCCTCACCTTTACCACGCACCACCGCAACAAGCCGGAAACCTCGTTCGTGATGATTAACGACATCCACGGGCGCACCGCCGACATTCCGAAGCTGCTCGAAGCAGGCAGCTATAAAAACGCCGACCTGGTTATTTTCAACGGCGACATGCTGAGCCAGCTGAAAGACGAAGAAAGCCTGTTTACCGGCTTCATGGATATATCGGTACAGTTGTTCGCCAAAGAAAAACCGATGTACTACGCACGCGGCAACCACGAAACCCGGGGCCTGTTCGCCACCTCGTTCCAGCACTACTTCTCGCCGAAGGAACCGCACCTGTACTTCCTGCTGCGCCAGGGCCCGGTATGCTTTATCTTCCTCGACACGGGCGAAGACAAGCCCGACTCCGACATCGAATACAGCGGCATCACCGACTACGACCGGTACCGCACGGAGCAGGCGCAATGGCTCGCCGAAGCGGTAAAGCGGGACGACTTCACGCAGGCGAAGTTCAAAGTAATTATCGCCCACATGCCGCCGTTGCCCGATAAGCGGCTGTGGCACGGGCAACTCGAAGTGCTCCGGAAATTCGTTCCGGTACTGAACGAAGCCGGGGCCGACGTGATGCTGTGCGGCCACCTGCACCGGTATTTCAACAACCCGCCTACCGAGGCCGTGCGGTTTCCCGTAATCGACAACGCGCACAACACCGTACTCACCGGCACTACGAAGGGCAACGAACTGCTGCTCGAAGTAAAAGACCTGCAAGGCAACACCCTCGACCGGATTACGGTAAACGCCTCCCGGTAACTAACGCAGCTATACGATGCGGCACAGAAGCACAGAGCCACCGCGTTTTTAAAACAAACCGCACGCGCTGTGCTTCTTTAACTTCGTTCCGGTTATCACAGCCGGTTAACCGGAAACAGGCTCCGGACACCCCCTGGCAAAAACACAGCGCTTAAAAGCGCCCCACCCGCTTCCCCCTTCGCTTTATTTACATTCTTTTCAACATTTCACGGCAACTTAACCGCCACGTCATCGTGTTGTAATATACAGTGAATTAATTTGTAAACGTATAAAAAGCAGATGATGGCAACCAGAAGATACTATCCTACCGTCGTACTGTCCGACATCCATTTAGGCAGCGAATACTCGCATACCGAAGAAGTAACCTCCTTTTTGCAGCACGTCGACTGCAACCGGCTCATCCTGAACGGCGACATCGTCGACGGCTGGCAACTGCGCAAACCCAACCGCCACTGGCAGCGCAAACACACCGACTTCTTCAAGGTACTGATGAAAATGATGGAGAAGCAAGGCACGGAAATCATCTACGTGCGCGGCAACCACGACGATTTCCTCGACAACCTCGCCCCTTTGCGCTTCTCCAACCTGTCGGTGGTAAAAGAGTACACCTTTACGAGCCACGGCAAAACCTACTACGTTACGCACGGCGACATCTTCGACACCGTAACCAACCACATGCGCTGGCTCGCCCGGCTGGGCGACACCGGCTATACCTTCCTGCTGCACCTCAACCGGCTTTACAATTACATCCGCCGGAAGCAAGGCAAACCGTACTACTCGTTATCCCAGCAGGTAAAGCACTGCGTAAAGAGCGCCGTTTCGTACATCTCCGACTTCGAGAAAGAACTGGTGCGGCTGGCGGAAACGAAAAAAGCCGACGGCATTATCTGCGGACACATCCACCAGGCCGCCGACGTCCGCTACGGCCGGATTCGCTACCTCAACTCGGGCGACTGGGTGGAAAGCCTCACCGCCCTCACCGAAAACGAACAAGGCGAGTGGAATATTGTTGTATATAATGCAGACGATTACCGGGCGCCGGAAGAAAAAGAGCCGGCACAGGCCGAACCGCTATACGCCGCCGTTATATAAAGCGACCCGCCCGCCGGGACGCACCGACAGGCGCCCCGCACGGCTTCGAAGCAAAACGACCAATCATATACGAATGAAGATACTGTTTATCGTACAAGGCGAAGGCCGCGGACACCTTACCCAGGCTATCACGCTCGAAAACCTGCTCACCGCAGCAGGGCACGAGGTAACGGGCGTGCTGGTAGGGAAAAGCCCCGCCCGGCAACTCCCCGCCTTTTTCCGGCAACGGATACAGGCGCCGGTCGATACGTTCGAGAGCCCCAACTTCCTCCCATCGGCCCGCAACAAACAACCGAGCCTGCTCAAAAGCGTAGCGTACAACCTGTTGCGCCTGCACAAGTATGCCCGCAGCACGCGGTTCATCCGGCATAAGATAAAAGAAACCGAAGCCGACGTAGTGGTAAACTTCTACGAGCTGCTCACCGGCCTCACCTACCTGCTCTGCCGCCCGCAGGCGCGGATGGTATGCATCGCCCACCAATACCTCTTCCTGCACCCCGGCTTCCGGTTCCCCCGGCTCAACCGCATCGAGCTCGCCTCGCTCAAGTTCTTCACCCGCGCCACCGCCTTCGGCGCCGACAAGAAACTGGCGCTCTCGTTCCGGAAGATGAACGACTATGCACCCGCCCGGCTCATCGTGGTGCCTCCGCTGCTGCGCCGGGAAGTGCTCCGCACCAAGCCGGTGCAAGGCGACTACCTGCACGGATACATGGTAAACAGCGGGTTCGGCGAAGAAATACGGCGCTGGCATGCCGCCCATCCCCGGGTGCCCCTGCACTTTTTCTGGGATAAAACAGATGCTCCCCCCGAGTTGCGCGTCGACGACACCCTTACCTTCCACCGGCTCGACGACGCCACGTTCCTGCACTACCTGGCCGGAGCGAAAGCCTACGCCACCACGGCCGGCTTCGAATCGGTATGCGAAGCCCTGTACCTGGGGAAACCGGTGCTGATGGTGCCGGTGCATGTCGAACAGAGCTGCAACGCCTTCGACGCCCTGCAACTGGGTGCCGGCGCCGTGCACCACTCGTTCGACCTCGAAATCCTGCTGAAACTCGCCTCGACCCACACGCCTCCCGCCCTGTTCCGCCACTGGGTAGACCAGGCCGCGTGGCTCGTTACGCGCGAATTCCGCGCCGACCTGCTCGGCGAAGCATACCGTACGCCCGCCTTGCGTTTGTTCACCACCCGCTGGCTGTATAAGCTGGCGCACAAACTCGGCTGAACTCCGGAAAGCGAACGCGGGTGCCTTACCGGCCCGGGGCCGTCCAGGGAATCACCGGGTAATCGGCCGCAAGAACAATCACGCGCGGCGCCTCGTTCCCGGCGCATCCGGCACCCAGTCCGTACCACACACAAGCCGCGCGGCCGGACACTATCCGGAGCAAGCAAGGAAAAATACGCACCGGACAAGGAAAATTGTCGCCCTCCGAATAGGGCGGCCCGTTTTTTTTAAGTACTTTTATCCCGTGTTTTGCATAGAGTGGAGGAGACGGACAGGGATAAACACCACGCCACCCCGTTTTACCTCCTGCCCGCTCCTCTCTTTATCTACCCCAGTGCAGAAAACCGGTTCACAACCCATCCTTCCACACCCCATCCTGCTCTTCCGCCGGAAACGGGCGCACAAGCGTCCGGCCATCGCCGCAGGCCGATGCTCCGGCACCTCTTTCCGCCCCTTGAGAAGACAAACGAAACGAACCCGCCGGTGACGGCCTGTGAGCAGGCACGTCTTTTATCGACGACAGGCGAGGAAGGCAGCGCATGCTACTTAGCGTGCATATTGCATGCTAACTAACGTGCAAGTTGCGCGCCAGGTAGCGTGCAGGCTGCATGCCAGGTAGCGTGCAAATTGCTCGCTAAGTAGCATGCACCTCCTCTACCAGGAAGGAGAGGGAAGAAACGCGCAGCGTCTTATACAATTGACGTGTAGGGGAGAGCTGCGTCGCAACCACCGCTTCCCACTCGCCAGGGGTAAAAGCGAACCGGGGAACGAAGCATAGGCGGCGGCCGGTGTTGATGGCCAGCTCGGAAGGGGCGAAGAAATAGCTCTCGCCGGTTTCCGCACAACGTACGGTAAGCCCTACTTCCGGCAAATCGCCCGCAAGCTTCAGTGCGGCGCCGTACACCGAAACGAACGGGTGGGTGCCGGCCGGAATGCGGTTTACGGGCTCCCCGCTGCCGGCCTGGCGGGGTTCGATGGCGAGGCTTACGTACAGGGGGCGCGGCCCGGGCGTATCGCGGCAGGTGTTCTCGGCGCACAGGCGGCGCACGCACTGCTTGAGGCGCGGCGAAGGAATGAGGCGGGGTACGAGGGTGTGCCGCTTCCGGTCGAAAGGACTCCTCTCCGACTCGAAGCTCCCCGCCACCGCCACTTCGGTGCGGGCGAGGCCGAAATCGACGTTGAATCCCCCGGACGTAGCCTCGTAAATCTCGTCGAGCATCAGACGGAAAACCGTGGTAAGCGTTTCCTTGCGGAACTCGGTACGGGTGTTCACGATACGTTGGGCCACATCGTCGAGGTCGAGGGTGCGTCGCATAACAACGCCGGCCGTGCAGGTTTGCACGCCGGGGAGGTTGCTCGGGGTTACCCGTATAAAGGTTTTCGAGGGCCTGTGGGGCAGTTGGTCGGCAGGTAATTCTTTATCCATATTCTCTATCGGTTTACAGCGGATAAAGATAAGCATTTTCCGGATGATTCGCCGCTTCCTTACGCCGGTACCCGCTATCATTTTCCTCGCCTGACTCCGGATGGCTATCCGGCGTGCATCACCCGGCTGCGGCGGATACGCTGTGTCGACTTCCCCGGAGAATCGCCGGAGGCCCGATTCGCACGAATCGGTTTACCGCCGCTTTTCCCGGCTTGTAACTTTCCGGGAACGAACACAGTACGAACCGGACGCATACACCCGTTACCTCCGGTTCGCCTTTATAGCTCCCCCTCCCGCAAGCTCATACTTCCATAAAAACGGACTTCTTATGAGGCACAACTATTACCGATACATAACTTGCTAATTAATAACAATCAATGAGTAGATAAGGAAAGCACCATCCTGATTACCTGATAGTTTAACACACAACGTACGTTTTTTATACTTAAAACGAAGTATATTTCCTTAACTTTTATCTACTTTTGTATCCAGATTCACATATAATTCTTTATAGTATGATAAAATTAAGGGGATTTATCAACGGGTATAAAGAGAATAAACTTCCCCGATGGAGGTATCTCTCTTTATGTATGGCAGTAGCGGGCTTTACCGCTTGCCAGGACGATTTGGGCAAAAACGGAAACGGAGGCGATGCCGACTTGAATCCGGCCGACGTTTTCGACTACGCCACCGCTCACGACTTGCAATTGAACATCGACTACACGGTACCGGCCGGATATCCGGTGGATTTCGAGCTGTATACGCAAAATCCGGTATCGCTCACCAGCAGCAAGAGTTATGAAAAAGACACCACGCTGGTTCCGTTCTTCAGCGGGCGTACGGATGCGAACGGAAAGCTGAGCCTGCCGCTAAACGGAATACCGGCTTTCGTAAGCGACGTGTACCTGTACGCAAAACAAATCGGCGCGCCGCGGGTAATCCGGGGCCAAGTAGAAGGCCATACGCTGCGTCTGAATAACAGCCAGGCGGTTGTAAAAAGCGCTCCGGCCGTAACCAAAGGTTCGCCCACCGGCCCCTACTACAAGAACTGGCTGACGCAGGACGTACAGCTGGTAGACAGGCTGGGCGATTTTGCCGCCACGGACGGACGCCCGGCGTATTTGCTGGCCGACAAGCTGACACTGCCGGTACAGGCCAAACGGATTATCGACGCCACCTTGCCCGACGAAGGCATAGGGGAGATGAACCCTTACGGGTACCTGGGCGGTAACCTGCACCTGTCGGAACGTTCGCATGTTGACTTGTACTTTTATTACCACAATTCCGAACGGGAGAACATACTGGCTTATTATACGTATCCGGACGGCGTAACGCCCGACCAGAATTATGTGAATAACAACCTGGTACTCGCCTATCCCAACCTGAAAAACATGCAGGAGGGAGAAGGAATCCGGCTGAAGTACAACGACGGAGGCACCTTATCCGATGAATTCCCGGCCGGGACGAATATCGGTTTCGTTATCTTAGTGGATGCCTTTTCCGATTTAGCCGCAGCCCCGGAAGCCTCCGCATTACGGAACATAAACGTGGCCTATTCCGTCCAGGCCTGGAACGGCTATGATTTTACCGGCTCCATGGTGAGAGACCGGCCTCATTCGGCCATTTTCAAGGCCGACGGCAATTATGTACTCGCTTTCCAGGATCAACCCTGGGGTACAGTATATAAAGACGGGAAAGGCCAACGAGTGGATAAAGTCTATCCCGCCACATTCCGTAACGACATTTTCGTTATCGACGCCGACCCGGTTACCGCCCTGCCCGACGACATTCCGGACGGCCAGGACCCCGACCAGGTTCCGGGTAAGGTATGGCAATACGGCACCGGCATCCTCACGTTCGAAGACTTGTGGCCTTCCCGCGCCCAGGGCGATTTCGACATGAACGACGTGGTGGTAAAATACGACCTGCAGGATTATATGAACCCCGACTACGATATGACCGGCCTGGAAGGCGACTTCGTATTCGTGCACAACGGAGCGGGTTATCCGAACGGCTTCGGGTTCCAGTTAAATACGGTGAACCGCGACAATGCGGAAGTAACCGTTACCTCCGATTACGTGTGTGCCGGACAGGGACTCGACCCGGCGTTAGACAAAGCTACCGTCATGCTGTTCGACGACGGCCGGAAAGTGCCTAAAGGCACCACGTTCCACGTACAGGTAAAATACAAGCAACCGGTAGCGTATTACCAGTACCAGATGGCTCCGTACAACCCGTTTATCGTAATAAACAACAGAAACCCGCTGGCGGATAACCGCGCGGAACTGCATCTGACCAATTATATACCCACCGGCAAGGTGAACCGCGACTTGTTCCACACGAGCGACGATTTATCGGAGCCCGACAAGGGTATTTACTACGTATCGGCCTCCAATTATCCGTTCGCCATTCACCTGGCGGGCGTAACCGACTTCGTGTTGCCCGACGAGAAAACCCCTATCGACCGGGCATACCCCAAATTCAAGTCGTGGGCCGAAAGCAAAGGCCAGCAAGATAAAGACTGGTATGTAAAATAAACCGCCGATCCGCAAGCCGCAAAGCCTTGCAACGCATAAGCCTCCCCGACGCCTTTTCCCGGAAATATCCGGCGGGCGCCGGGGAGGCTTTTCTATGCGGGAAAGCGGCATGCAAACGCAGGAAAACAGGCCAATCCCTCCGTTTATTTCCTCCCAACCCTTGCCCACTCGCAAAAATCTTCCCACCTTTGTGCCCGTACTACCGTACACGACAAAATTCGATTTTTCAACGGGAAGAAAGGAAGCAAACCCCTCCCTACCGGGCCTTGAAAAGCACCGGCCACCTCGTATGGGCCCAGGGGCCTCAGCGAGCGAGCGTGAAGAAAATGGTACGGAGCGAACGCCCGGAAGGCCACGTTGTTTGAGGGAGCGTAGCGAGCGAGTTCGGGGCCTTCAGTGAGTGGAGTGCCATTTTTAGCGAACGAGGTGTCAGCCCTTGAACTTTTCTTTGTTTCGTTTCTTTTCTTTCAAGAGAAAAGAAATGAAAACCCGCCGTGGTAACGGCCTAAACCGGCTTCGCCGGAGAAAAGCAACCCTACCGTGGCTCGACGGAAAAGAGATTTTTGTCATGTACCGCAGTGCCCGTACACATAACAGCAACATCTTCTTATCATGAACAACAAAACGAACTCGCTGGCAGCCGCACTTTGCCTGCTGCCCGTATGCCTGCCGCTCCACGCGGAAAAGAACGAAAAACAACCAGGCGACACCGAACGCCCCAACATCCTGTTCATCCTTTCGGACGACCATACCTCGCAGTCGTGGGGCGTGTACGGCGGCATCCTGAGCCGGTACGTACAAAACACAAACATCCGGCGCCTGGCCAGCGAAGGATGCGTACTCGACAATTGCTTCTGCACCAACTCCATTTCTTCACCCAGCCGGGCAGCCATCCTCACGGGGCGCTACAGCCACCTCAACGGCGTGTACTCGCTCGAAGACGGCCTGTCGCCCGAGAGCGACAACATCGCCAAAGCGATGCAGGCAGGCGGCTACCAAACGGCCTTGATAGGCAAGTGGCACCTGAAGAAACGGCCGGCGGGGTTCGATTACTTCTACGTTTTCCACGACCAGGGGGAATACTGGAACCCGGTATTCAAATCGGCCGACAACTGGGTGGACGACTCGGAAGGAAAGCACGGCGAAACGGTAGAGGGGTTCTCGACCGACCTGGTTACCGACCGCACCATCCAGTGGATCAAGAACCGCGACAAAACGAAGCCGTTTATGATGTGCTGCCATTTCAAGGCCACGCACGAACCGTGGGATTATCCCGAGCGGCTGAAGGATTTGTACGACAACGTTACCTTCCCCGAGCCGGCCACCCTGATGGAGTTCGGGCCGGAGAAGTCGGGACGGGCTTTCCGGGGACAACAACTGGAAAACCTGGGATGGCGCTGGGAAACCGCTTCGAAAGCGCCCGACGAATGGTGGTGCCGATACCCGGAACTGCCTTTCTCTACCCAGGGTATGGAGAAGGAAGCGGCGCGGAAAAAGATTTATCAGAAGTTTATCAAGGATTACCTGCGCTGCGGGGCGGCCATCGACGATAATATCGGGCGCCTGCTGCGCATGCTCGACGAAGAAGGGCTGGCGCGCAATACGATTGTGGTGTATGTGTCCGACCAGGGATATTTCCTGGGCGAGCACGGTTTCTTCGACAAGCGCATGATGTACGAGGAATCGCTCCGGATGCCGTTCGTCATCCGGTATCCGAAGGAAATACCGGCAGGCACGCGGAACCGGGATATCATCCTGAACGTGGATTTCGCTTCGTTGCTGGCGGATTATGCGGGCATCGAAACGCCGGCCGGTGTGCAGGGGACGAGCTTCCGCGCCAACCTGAAAGGGGAAACGCCGTCCGACTGGCGGAAGCAGATGTATTACCGCTATTGGACGCATCATGACATCCGGCCGGCGCACATGGGTATCCGGAACGAGCGGTACAAGCTGATGTTCCTGTACGGCGACCGCCTCGACACGACGGGCTCGGACGAAACGCCCACCACCCCGGCCTGGGAGTTCCACGACCTGCAGAAAGACCCGTACGAAGACCACAACAGCTACAACGACCCGCAATATGCGGGCGTCATCAAGGAAATGAAGACGCAACTGCTGGAACTGCGCAAGCAGTACGGCGACGACGACGAGAAGGCTTCGCCGCGGATGAAGGAGATTATGGAAAAGTATTACTGGTAAGTTTCGCTCGTTGCGACCCGGCAGCCGGAGGCTATGCTCCTTCCGAAAGAAACGACGGAAAAACACGTTGCTTTCGAGCGTATGCCGGCTTTCGCCGTAAAACGAATGCTGCCTGTTTCCGCACTGCGAGACGCCCAAAAAAGTCCGCCGGGACAATGGCTCGAACCGGTCTTTTTGCAAGGGCCGGTTCTTTTATAAGGGCTTTTACACAAAAGCGCTGTTTTCCTCGTATCCAATAATTATCTATCTTTGTTTCAATAAATCGAAGATAGGCGGCGCCTCGGCAAAATCAAAGCGAGCTTTGCTTTTGCGCTCGGCTTGCACTACTTTTCTTCGAAAAGAGAAGATAGGCGGCGCCTCGGCAAAATCAAAGCGAGCTTTGCTTTTGCGCTCGGCTTGCACTATCTTTGTTTCATCAACGACACTTGTAGGAAAAGATGAAAACGGATAAAAAAGTAGAAGTCAGCTTCATCGACACACTGTACAGGTTGCATGTGCACGACCTGTTTTCGTATGCCCTGCATTTAGGTTTCGACCGGGAAACATGTCAAGACGCCATACACGACGTATTCTGCAAGCTCTGCACCGACCCGATACGGCTCGACACGGTGAAAAACATACGTTTCTACTTGTTACGCGCCTTGAAAAACCGGTTACTCGACCTATACAAACAGAAGAAAGGAGTATCGGAGCTCTCGCTCGACGCGATACCCGACGAACTGCCTTTCACCATCCGCGTAACGGTGGAAGACGAACTCATCCGCTCCGAGGAAGAAAAACAAATGAGAGACAAGGTAGAAGACCTGCTCCGATCGCTCAGCGAGCGCCAACGCGAAATCATTTACCTGCGCTATACCCATAAATGCGACTATGAAGAAATCGCCCAACTCATGAACCTCTCCGTACAATCGTGCCGGCAATTGGTACATAAAGTACTTGCCAAGCTGAAAAAAGCCTCCCTGCCGGTTTCGGCATTGCTCGTTTTTATGGGCTGACCAGTAGCCCGACAACAAAAAGCAGGAGATAAAGTCACTTTTTTACCGGAAACAGGATATAAAACGAAAATGCCGTCGTCTTTATAGATAGAACGCGGATACGACAGGCTCGCACGCCGTCCGCGTATCACGCATGTTAACCAGTAAAACACGTATGACGGAACACAAGCACACCGATTTTTTAAGCAATAAGAAGTTCATTACCTGGCGTTTGACAGGGCACCCTTCTTTAGAAGCCGGCTGGAAAGAATACTTGGCGCAACATCCCGCACAGCAGGAAGCCTTCGAAAAAGCCATCCGCCGGTTCTCTCGAATCCGCCTGAATCCCGAGCGACTTACCGAAACGGAAGAAAATCGGTTACTCCTTCGCATCCATACTTCCGTGAAGAAAGCCGGGCGCCGCCGCTACCTGCTCCGCGCCATCGGATATACAGCCGCAGCCTGCCTGTTGCTGGCCGCCTCCCTCTTCCTTTACCAACGATACGGCACGGCGCCCGAAACCTTTCCCGCTACATCCGGCATGCTATCGGCCGGCGAAGAACTCCACCGGGACGACATATACCTGATTACGGATTCGAAAGCCACCGCCTTCAGCCGGGATGTACAGGTACGAATCGACGCAAAAGGCTCGGCTGTCGTGCACGAAACCGGTAAAGCCGAGCCGACGGTTATCGAAACCGGAAAAACGGTAATGAATAAACTGGTAGTGCCTTACGGGAAACGTTCCCGGCTGACTCTTTCCGACGGCTCGGAAGTATGGGTAAACTCGGGCTCCGTACTGGAGTTTCCTTCAGTGTTCGCCGGCGAATCCAGAACTGTAAATCTCACTGGCGAGATGTTTATCGAAGTAGCCGGAAATCCTGCGAAACCGTTTTATGTAACCACTCCCGGATTCCAGGTAAAAGTATACGGCACCCGGTTCAATGTATCGGCCTATCCCGACGACACAGCGCAATCGGTAGTATTGGTATCCGGAAAAGTAGGAGTAAAATCGGCTGCTAACGGCGAAACGTACCTCCGCCCCAACGAAATGGTACTGTACAGCGCAGAAACGATGGAAAAAAAACAAGTGGACGTTACGCAATACGTCAGCTGGAAAGACGGTTATATCGTGATGGAACAGACGCCGGTTACCGACGTATTGAAAACCATCGGGCGTTACTATGACCTGACGTTCGAAATCAAGCGGCCGGAAGCGCTGGCGGCCCTTACCTGTAACGGAAAGCTTTACTTGTCGGACAACCCGGACAATGTAATGCAAACCGTTTCCGCGCTGTCGCCCGTCCGATACCGGCGCGACGGGAAAATCCTATACATCGATGTTCAACCTTAAATACGGATTGCCTATGAAGCACGCCTGACGTAAAAAAGAAACCGGACGGTACTGCGAATACCGTCCGGTAAGTGACAACCAATTACTTGCCGAAAGTAACCGATCATTTAAAATCTTTACAAAGGTAAGGAACTTTTTCGTCACGAAGAAACAAAAACATACCCAAACTCCATTCTTTCACATATGAAAAACCCATAGACATACGAACAAAC
>DBGBSM010000394.1:0-2398 GCA_048468815.1 Parabacteroides sp. | reverse complement strand
GTATTTCACATAGTCTTTCGTAGGCGAGCTTCCCTGCCGGAAAGGCTGTAAACCCCAATCGGTTACGTAATGTTTTTTACCTTCCACCCCTTGCATCAGCACCGACAAATCGAACCCTTTCCAATTGAGAGAGAAATTAGCGGCATATGTAAACCGGGGAAAACGGCCGTCGATTACCACCCGGTCGTTGTTATCGATTACCCCGTTTTCATCTGCGTCGCGGTATTTCAAATCGCCGGGAAGCGTATGGTCGTTAAACTGCTTAGGCGAATTTTTCACATCGGCTTCATCCCGGAATATACCGATACAATCCAACATGTAATACGAATTGTAAGGCAACCCTTCGCGGCACAGGTTATTTCCGGAAATCTCTTCGGCGCCGAACCGGGTTACCTTATTCCGGCTCCGGTCTATATAGAAACCGGCATTATAAACCAAGTCCTTAAAAAATCCGCCCTTTACCTTATTTATATATTGAATGCTCCATTCGAACCCCTTGTTCTGCATTTCGCCACTGTTTACCGTAGGCGCTTCCAGCCCTAATACGCCGGTAACCTGGGCATCGCGTAAAATATCCGTCGTTTTTTTCTTATACCAGTCGAAGGTAATGTTCAAGCCGTCGAATACGGTAAGGTCTACCCCTACGTCGGTCACCGTGGTGGTTTCCCAGGTAATATTCCGGTTGGCATATTTTACCTGGGCATAGCCGCTCGACAATGCCGCGTTATCGAACGTATAATCCCCTTCGTTTTCCATTACGGCCTGGTACGGGTAAATACCGATGTTCTGGTTACCCAACTGACCCCAAGACGCCCTGATTTTGAGGTTATTCAACCAGGAAGTGCTGAACTTCTCCATAAATGGCTCGTTCGATATGCGCCAACCGGCCGAAAAAGAAGGAAAAATACCCCACCGGTCGTCCGGATTGATACGGGAAGAGCCGTCGTAACGGAAATTCGCTTCGAAGAGATACCTTTCCCGGTAATTATAATTGAAACGTCCGAAAATGCCCATCAGCGACCACTGCTCTTTATCCCCTTCGGCTTCCTGTACGTCGATGGCACCGGCATTCAGCTCCGTTAAAGGAAATGCGAAATTCTTCCGGTACCCTTTCAGGTTGTCGTAATCGTTCGTTTCCTGCGAATATCCCAACTGGAATCCGAAACTGTGGTTTTTGTCGCGGGTTTCGACATCGTATTTCAGGTACGAATACAGGTAAGTATAGAAAGTATGGTAATCGTTCGAGTTCAATCCTTTGGCGCCCACGTCGAGGTCGTTCATATATTCGCCCGTATGGTAATTATACAGTTTTACCAGCGGACGCCATTCCTTTTCGCGCTCGGCGATAAACCGCACCGCCCCTTTCGTATGCCACGACAGCCCTTTTACAATATCGATCGTAATCCAGGCCTGGGCATTCATATCGTAATTGGTGTTGGTACGCAACGCATCGTTCCCTACCAGCGAAATAACGTTTTTATTGTTGCTTTCCCACGGATAAGCCTTATACACCCATTTGCCGTCGGCACGCTGAGGCGCATAGGTAGGAGCCTGGGCGAACAGGGAAGTGAAACTGCCGTCGGTGCCCCCTTCGTACGGGCGTTTCTTATCGCCGCGCATAAAACTTACGTACGTGCCGAACTTCATCCAGCGGGTAATCCGGCTTTGCAAATCGGCGGTAAAGTTATACTTCTTATAGCCGTGACCGTCCATCGTGCCTTTTTCATTGGCATAATACAGCGAAACGTTATAGGCCATTTTTTCGGAACCTCCGCTTACACCGATATTGTGGTTTTGCGAAAAAGCGCTGTGGATATGTTCGCCCAGCCAATCGTAGTTCGGATACTCCGGATCGCCTTTTCCGGCATTCCGGTAAGCATCGATTACTTCCTGGGGATATAAACCGGAAGAAATCCCGGAATTGGCTTTGGCCTCGTTCCAAAGCTCCATGTAATCGGCCGAATTGGTTACCACATCCAGCATGCGGGTAGGCGAATAAACGGCAAAGTTGCCGGAATACGTGATGCTGGTTTTCCGGTTGGCTGCTCCGCTTTTGGTAGTAACCAAAATCACGCCGTTGGCTGCCCGCGCACCGTAAACGGCTGCCGAAGCCGCATCTTTCAGCACCGAAATGCTTTCGATGGCATTCGGGTCGATATTGGCCAGTTCGCCCGGCACGCCGTTAATCAGCACGAGCGGGTCGGAACCGGCATTCGAGTAAGTGCCCTGCCCCCGGATGCGCAAACTGATTTTGTTATTTCCCGATTGCCCCGAACCGTTTACTACCATCAAGCCCGGAATCTGCGCCTGCAACATGGAAGTGGCGTTCGTAACCGGACGTTTCGTCATTTCCTCGCCCTTTACTACCGAAACGGCTCCGGTAAGATTCACTTTCTTT
>DBGBSM010000393.1:0-9097 GCA_048468815.1 Parabacteroides sp. | reverse complement strand
CGTTTGCTACCTTAAAATGCTGGACAAAATGATAAGGATAGAAAAATTCCCTCTTACATCATATAAGGATAGCAAGCTATACGTCTTTCTTGAAGTTCTTGAGTAGACACTTTTTTGAAAGAAATCGCATTCTTATCCTTATTCTGTAAAGAGGACGGGCTATCTTCTTTTACGGATTTTTTGCGGTTTGTTTGCCTTTTCAAGTTTCCCATATTTTACCCCTCTTTCTCTATAGAATAGATTTTTTTTGTAAAATGTTTACGGAATGACTGCCATTCGATTACAAAATAACAAATAACGGAACACAAAAGCAAATAAAAGAGGATTTATTAGTAAAGAAAAAAGAGTGTGTCGGTCTGTGCGTTGTCATTTTTTACCTTCATGAGTTGCCTTTAAAGTGTAATTTACCAATCGAGGTTCTGAACTAAAAAGGTATTTTCAAGGAATGCACGGAAAAGTAAAAAAGGATGCAGGCGCCGACCGCCTGCATCCCCTTTTATTTTCCTTCACCGACCGGTTTCTTTTCTCCCGAGTCGTAAATTACGTATACCTTTCCGTTCTCCACGAGCGCCCCGCGGCCGCGTTTCTTCTCCCGGTTTTCCTGGTTATCCACGTTTACCGCGATAACCCGGTAGCGGTAAAAGGTGCTTATGTCGTCGAAGATGGTGTGGCCCACGAATAAGCGGGCGGCACCGTACTTATCCAGCACGCCCGGCAAATCCTCCGGATACAGCGGATGGTATTTATCGGCGCTGTGCACCATGCCGCGGTACCATACCGGCCCGTACGTGGCGAACAGGAACGGGATTTCGCCCGGCGCCTTTTTCCGTTCCTCTTTGGTAAGGAACAAGCCTTCGCTTATCTGCTCGTTCACCTCCGGAACCGAAAGGTTCTTTTGCGCCAGCTCCAGGCTCAGCCCGGCATGTACGAACAGGTTGTCGCCGAGCAACTGCATCGTGTTGCGTGTAGCCAGCCAGCGCCCCAGCTCGGTTTGCCGGTTCCATAGTTCCTGGTAGGGCACCCCCAGCGTATCGGCCAGGCGGCGGTATTTGCCCTTCGTATAACGCAAATCGCCCGCCAGTACCATCGTTTCGTGGTTGCCCAGCAAGAAAACGAGCTGCCCGCCGGCTTGCGCCGCCTCCTTCTCTAACTTGTAAAGCAGCCAGTAGATAGGCAATACGTCCTTTCCGCGGTCGAACACGTCGCCGATAACCACCAACTGGTTCTTGCCGAATGTCCAGCGATACTCCGAGTCTACCACCTTCCAGGCTTTCAGGATGGAGGCGAAGCTCTGCCAGTCGCCGTGCGGGTCGGAAAGAACCAGTATCTTTTCCGCCGCCTGATGGTTCCAGGCCGGGCGCTTCACCTCGTGTAGCGTAACCGGAAACAGGCGCTTTCCCTTATCCGAATATACATCGAACGAGTACCCTTTCGGAACGGCGGCGTAGGTGGTGTCGAGCAAGCAACCTGCCGTATCCGCCGATACCGACCGCATCCCTCCTTCCGGTGTGTACAGCAGGTAAGGGCCGTCGGGCGACAGTCTGCCGCCTTCCCGGTCTTTCCCGGCTGAAGTGGCCGGAAAGAGATGGAAAACGGTAAGCGCCAAGCATAACCCGACTGTTTTTTTATTCAGTCGATTCATCTTTTTTATTTATAAGATTTATAGTACATGACAAAAATTTCTTTTTTGCTGAGCCACAGCAGGCAGGTTTTTCTCCGGCGAAGCCGGGAACGGCCGTTACCACGGCGGGTCATCATTTTTTCTCTTGAAAGAAAATCCCGATTGAGCGAGGCAGTAGCCAAACTTGTTTGGATAATGCCGAGCGTGAGGGATTTATGCAAAAAAACGAAGCAAAAAAAGTTCAAGGGCTAACGCTCGCTCGCTAAAAATGGCACTCCACTCACGGAAGGCCCCGAACTCGCTTCCTACGGAAGCTCAAACAGCGTGGCCTTCCGGGCGTTCGCTACGTGCCATTTTCTTTACGCTCTCTCACTGAGGCCCGGGGTTCCATACGAAGTGGCCGGTGCTTTTCAAGGCCCGGTACGAAGCAGCTTGCTGTCTTTCTTTTCTTTTGTTCTTCTGGTTGAAATCTATTTTTGTCATGTACTATGATATAAAATTAATACCCCGGATTTTGTTGTGCGGCGATATTCGGGTTCGTGTCGATTTCGAATTTAGGCACGGGCAACACCACTTTGTAGTAATTCCGGTCGAATTTCTTCGCATCGTCGGGCATCGACAAGTGCTTGGTGCTGCTGATGGCCGATACCTTCACGTCTTTCCGTTCGATAACCTGGTCGTTACGCAACGCATCGTACAAGCGGTGGCCTTCGCCGAACAACTCTTTCCGCCGCTCGGTGAGTACCCGGTCGAGCGTAACGGTAGTGCCCTGAACCGACTTGGCCGGATTGGCCCGGCTTACGATCGGGTCGAGGTATTGCACGGCTTTCGCGTTATCGGCCGTTTTAACCGCCGCTTCGGCTGCGTTCAGGTAAAGCTCCGACAGGCGCAGCAACGGCACGTTGGCATCCGAGCGGCTCTTGCCCTTCTGCGGCTGGTACTTGTCGATATACGCTTTCTTTTTATAAATCTCGTACACCTTGTTCCGTACATCTTTCGGGTCTTTGCTCAGCAGCTCGAAAAACGTACTGGTAAGAATCATATCCGAATAGCCGCTCCGCGAGCACAAATAACCCATGCTTTCTTTCCCCGGGCTGTCGACCGTCAGGTTTACGATTTCGAACAACACTTCGCCCGGGTTGGCTGCACTCCGTTCTTCGCCCCAGGCCGTAGCATACTCCTGGTTGCTCCACAGCCGGTACCCGTTTTCGAGCGCTCCTTCGATAGCCTCTTCCGCCGTGGCCAGGGCATGCGTGTTATCCCCTTTGTACAGGTACGCCCGGCTGAGCAGCGTCATGGCGCCCCAGCGGTTCAGTTTCCCGTAGTTGAAGTCGGGGCTGAGCAACGGAACGGCGTGGGTGAGGTCGTCGATAATCGCCTCGTAGCATTCGGCCACCGTGTTACGCGGCGGCTTGCTGTCGATTTGCCGTACGTCTTTCACGATGCAGGCTCCCCACGAGGCGCCGTTGTCTTTCGTATACGGGTAGCCGTAGATGCGCGTGAGGTCGAATAAAGCGAGCGCCCGGATGGTCATGGCCTGGCCGATAATGTCGTCGCGTTCCTCTTTGTTCTCTTCGGTTTCAGGCACCGTGCCGATTTCGGTAAGGATGATGTTGGCGTTCCGTATCAGTTCGTACGGGATTTTCCACAACGACGACGGAGCATTGTCTTTGGTGTATTTCAGCAGGTAGTAACTGCCGGTACGCTTGGTGGCGCCGTTGGCCTGCACATCGTCGGCCGTAACGTCGCCGTAGTATACGATGCGCCCGGTATATCCGTCGGAGTTTTGCATCGCGCTGTAAATGCCGTTCAACGAATACTGGAAGTCCGACAATTGGGTGAGCGAGCCTTCCGACGGGATTTCGGTAGACGACTCCAGGTCGAGCCAGTCGTTTCCGCAAGCGGCCGTGAACAGGGTGAAAGCTCCTGCAAGTATATAATGTAAAGTTTTCATTTGTACATAGTTTAATTTTTAACATCGAAACGGCGGGCAAACGGTCGCTGTGTTCACCGGCATGCCGTGCGCAAGCCCGTTTCCCCGTACCGTAAATTTAGAAATTCACGTTCAGCCCGAACGTAACCGAGCGTAAGGGAGGCGTACCCCAGATGGCGGTTCCGGCGCTTACGGCTTCCGGGTCGTACTGGTCGTATTTGGCCCAGGTGAGCAGGTTATTGCCCGATATATACAGGCGCACGTTGTTGATGCCCGCCCGGCCGGTCAACGTTTTCGGCAACGTATAGCCGAACGTGAGGTTTTTCAGGCGGATAAAGTTGGTGCTGTGCAGCCGGCGCGTGGTGGCGTACGACTTCATCGACACGTCTTCGTTCAGGATAAACCGCTCGATGTCGGTACGGTCGCCCGGTTGCTGCCAGCGGTCGCGGTAATACACGGGGATGTTGGCTTCGGGGTCGTCGCCTCCGTGCTCCGTTTTCTGCGCCCAGTTGTCGTACGAGTATCCGCCGAACTGGTACGAAAGCATAAAGTTGAGGTCGAACCCTTTAAAGCTCAGGGTGTTCGATAAACCGCCCTGCACTACCGGGTCGGCGTGCTTGGTGGCGATCCGGTACGCTTCGCTCGGGTTTTCGGTAACCGTTTTGTCGAGGCTTCCGTCGGCGTTCTTCGTGTTGGTGTAGAATTGCGGCGCGCCTGTTTCGGGGTTGATGCCGGCAAATTCGATGAGGTAGAACGTACGGTACGGTTGCCCTACCTGCCGGATTTGCGAGCCGCTGATGATTTCGGTCTGTACGCCGTCGAGCCGTACGATTTTATTCTTGTTGTGTCCTAAGTTGAATACCGTGTTCCAGGTAAAGTTCTTGTTCGTGATGTTGGTAGAGCGGATTTCGAGCTCCACGCCGTGGTTCTTCACCTGGCCGATGTTCATCAGGTAATCGTCGAAACCGGTGGTCATCGAGAGCGGACGGTCCATCAGCAGGTTCTTGGTAGTACGGGTATAATATTCGAGCGTTACGTTCAGCCGGTTCCAGAATCCGAAGTCGAGCCCCACGTTGAAGTTGTAGTTCGTTTCCCACGACAAATCCTTGTTTTCGAGTTGCGATTGCAGGATACCCGGCTGTTCGAGGTAACCTTCGGTAATTGAACTCAAACCCATATAGCCGTAATAATCCGACGGCAGGGTACCGTTCACTCCGTACGAAGCCCGCAGTTTCAAATCGCTCAACCAGTCGCGGTAATCGTTCAGGAAGCCTTCTTCGATGGCGCGCCACGCACCCGAAACCGACCAGAAGCTACCCCAGCGGTTCGAGCGAGCCAGCCGCGAACTTCCGTCGAGGCGGTAGCTTCCTCCGAGGTAGTATTTATTCCGATAGTCGTAGTTGGCCCGCATCAGGTACGATACCAACCGGTATTCGCGGCTGTATCCGCCTACCGATTCGAGCTTCATACCGTTTTCCACGTCGTTGCGGTCGTTCCGGGCGAAGTTCGACGACTCGCCTTTCAGGTGGTCGCGGTACGACATGTCGGTTTCGTATCCCGCCAGCACATCCAGGTGATGATTGCCGGCAATCGTGGTTTGGTAGCTCAGGGCGTTTTCCCATACCAGTTTGCGGTATTCGTAGAAAACCTTTTTCATATCGCCCTGCACGTCTTCGCCGTTCGAGGTGCGCGGGTCGTACCAGCGGTCGCCTTTCGAAATCGTATAGTCGTAGCTGAGGGTACTCCGCAGCTTCAGGTTCTTGATAAACTCGTACTGGGCGTATACCGTATTGAATGTCCGGGTTACGTATTCGCGCTGGTAATCGTACGTGGCGGAGAGCAACGGGTTGCGGTCGGCTATACGAATCAGTTCGCGGTTCCAGGTGCCGTCTTCGTTATATACGGGGTCGGAGGGCGTTACCGCGCTTTTCGAAGTGTAAAACGGCGAGGTATACGAGGTTCCTTCCTGGTTCACGTCCTGGTTTACCGAGGCGAACAGCGTTTTCAAGCCCACGGTAAGGTGCTTGTTAGCCTGGTAATCCACGTTTACGCGGCCGGTTATCCGCTTCAGTCCCGAGTTTAAGGCCACGCCTTCTTGCTTGAGGTAGCCCAGCGAGCCGTAGTATTTGAATTTATCGGTACCGCCCGAGATGGAAGCTTCGTAATTCTGGTGGCTCCCTTTCTTGAACAATACGTCGTCCCAATCCACGAATCCGCACCAGGGCACCGGCGCGTAGTCGTCGATGTTTTCGTCGGCGTATGCCCGCGCTTCGGCCTCGGTCATCTTTTCGTGTACCATCCCGTCGGCTACCAACCCGTCGTAAATCAGGTTCCGGCGTTCTTCACCGCCCATTACCTTGCGGTAATCCATGGCGAAATCGGAAAAGCCCCAGTCGGCTTTCAGCGAAACCGTGGCTTTTCCCTGGCGTCCCTGCTTGGTGGTAATCAGAATCACTCCGTTGGCTGCGCGCGAACCGTATAGCGAAGCGGCGGCGGCATCCTTGATTACGGTGATGTTCTCGATGTCGGAGGTGTTGATGGTCGACATAATGTCCATCCCGGCATCCGAACCGGTACTGCTGATGTCGCCCGAGGTAACCGGCACGCCGTCGATTACGTACAGGGGCGAGTTGGAGGCGTTGAACGAGCCCATCCCGCGGATGTTAATCGAGGTGGAGGCTCCCGGCTGCCCCGAAGCGGACGTGATTTGCACGCCCGGCGCCGCACCTTGCAACACCTGCGAGAACGAAACGGCCGGCACGTCTTTTACCGCCGAGGCTTTTACCGTGGAGGCCGAGCCGGCGTACGCCGATTTTTTATACGTTCCGTAGCCGGTAACCACCACTTCCTCGAGTTCCTGGTTCTCCGGTTCGAGCACGATTTTAAGCAGGGTATTGCCCGACGGAACCCGTACTTCTTTCGGGGCGTATCCTACGAACGATACCACCAGCACCGGGTTCTTCCCATCGCCCGGTTCGAGCGCGAAATTCCCGTTCACATCGGTGGTGGTACCGATGGTAGTGCCCTTTACCAGGATGTTGGCGCCCGGAACGGTTTCGCCCGTTTCGTCGAATACTTTTCCCTGCACCGTCTTTTTTTGTTGCTCCGCTGCCGGCCGGGGAGCGGTTTCCGTACGCCGTATCGCTACTACGCCGTCGTGTACCGTATAGGTGAGGCCCGTGTTGCGCAGGCACCGGTCCAGTACGGCATGTACGTCTTCGTTCGTTGCGGCTATCCGGTTTACCTTCACGGCTTGTACGTCGGGCGTACTGTAAACGAAAGTAAAGTCGGTTTGTTTCTGTAACTCCCAAATCACATCCCGCAGGGTGGCGTTCGTGAAAGCAACGGTTACCGAGGTACCGTGTACGGTTGAACGGGCAGGCGCCTGTGCCATTCCGGTAGCCAGGAACAGGCATACCAGGCCGGAAATGCAGGCGGCTCTTTTACCTCCGCCTTGCCCGAAACGTCGTTTGATTTTTTCCATAATACTTATTTTAAATGAATGATTGAGTTTGCGTGTCAGTAAATCACGATGGTGCGCGCCTTGATTCCGGTGTGTACGCGTCCGGTGGCGTCGAGCAGTTTCAGGAACGGCCCGATTTCGTCGTACCGGTTCAGGTTGCAGCCGAATCGCAATTCTTTCAGGCGTGCGTCTTTAAACGTCACGTCTACGTCGTACCAGCGCGAAAGCACTGCCATCATGCGGTCGAGCCGCTCGTCTTTGAAGTAAATCTTGCCTTGTGTCCAGGAAGTGTACAGCGATACGTCTACCCGGCGTACGGCCATCCGGTGCGAGCGGTTGTCGAGTTCGGCTTGCTGCGACGGCTCCAGCACCACGCTTTCGCCGCCGGGCGCTTGCATTTGCACGGAACCGGTTACCAGGGTGGTTTGTATATTGTGGTTTTCGGGATAGGCGCATATATTAAAGGTAGTACCCAGCACGCGGATTTCGGCATCGTCTGTTTTTACCACGAAAGGCGCGTCGTCTTTTTTTACTTCGAAGAAGGCTTCGCCGCACAACTCCACTTCGCGGGTCGTTCCGGTAAACCGCACCGGGTAACGCAACGAGCTCATTGCGTTGAGGTGTACCAGGCTGCCGTCGCTCAGGCAAAGGCGGTACTCGCCTCCCCGCGGAACTTCGATCCGGTTGTAAACGGTCGTTTCCGGTTCGGTCGTTTCCGGGGAGGCGGGGGCGTAGGTAAGGGAGGAATTCCGTATGTCGATTTGCGCTCCGTTTTCCGTCAATTCCCGTACCGAAGCCGAATCGAGGCAAACCGTTTCGCCGGTGCCGAGCGTAAGAATCGCCTTACTCGAACCCGGAACGACGGTAGCGGCGGTGGCGGGCGGTGCTGTGGGGGCCGGGCTTTTTTCCGGCCGTTGCAGGTAGTACAGGGTAATTGCGGCGGCTACCGGCAGCAGTAGCAACGCTGCGTATCGCATAACGCGGGTGCGGATTCTTTTGCGGCGGGCTTGCCGGATGCGCTTTTGCACTTGTTCCCAGCCGGCTGTTTTATCGTATTTGCTTGCCCGCTCTATGTAGCGTCCGAGGTTTTCTTTCCGGCTAACCGATTCGGCCAGCCGGCGGTTGTGCGGCGAGGCATTCGTCCATTCCGCCAGTTCCCGGGTTTCTTCGGGGGTAAGCGAACGGGTAAGCGATTTAGCCAACAAGGCGGCGATATGAAAATAGGGTCGTAGCATGCCGGGTTATTTTATATAGCTATAACAGGCGAACCGGAAAACAGGGTGAACGGCCTTCTGATTTTTTTATGGAATAAGGGGCAACACGAGCAGAAAGTAATAATATTCTTTGAGGCAGGAGCGGAGCTTTTTATAAGCGTTCTTTTTCAGGGTGTGTACGGTTTCTTTGGATACGGCCAGCTTCCCGGCGATTTCGCCGTTCGAGTGGCCGTCTAATGCGAGGCGGATAATGGTGCGGGTTTGCGGGGGAAGTTTCTCTACCGCTTCGGTTACGATGCGGTGCATTTCTTCTTCTATGAGGTAATCGCGGAAAGCGGTTTCCTCTTCGGTATGCAGGAGCGTTTTTTTATAACCCGATACTACTTCCCGGTGCTCCAGTTCGTTGAGGCAGCTGTTGCGCACGCTGATGTAAAGAAACGATTTTACCTGGTGCACGAAGCGAAAGTCGTGCTGCTTGAGCCACAGGCGCGTAAAGCATTCCTGTACGGTATCCGAAGCGATGGCTGCGTCGCTTACGTACCGCTCGGCAAAAACACATAAAGGGATATAGTACTGGTCGAACAGGTTCCTGAATACCTGCTCGTCGGTTAAATTTATTTGTTCGGTTCCGTTCACGAATAGTAGAAATTCCAGGTAAGGTTTATGGGCCGAAAGGAGTGGGGTTGCCTGAAATACCGGGTGGTAACCTGTCCTTATTTTTATTTTTTACGGTGAAAAAACAATGCACAAAAAACCTTCGTTATTCGAGGCACCGATTATTCAAGAGCGAATCCGTTTGCAGCAAAAGAGCGTTTTTTTGTTTTTTTAATCGGTAGAAATCTTAATTTCAGTCTTTTGGATAGAGT
>DBGBSM010000392.1:0-5257 GCA_048468815.1 Parabacteroides sp. | reverse complement strand
ATATACATATATTATTTACCACTTCGGGTTTTGCTCGATATTCGAGTCCGAATAAGCGATTTCGGTGGTGGGAATCGGATATAAGTAATCCCTTTCCGGGTCGAATGTCCGGTCGGTTGCGAATTCCAGTATATACGTACTCGGCTGTGCGTAAATATGCGTGCCGGCTACGTTGCCGGAAGCATCCGTCAGACGGGCGGCGAATCCGCTATGTAACGACGGGTTCTGCATTTCGCCGGCGATGCAGACGGGGCCTACCAGGTTGGTGGGTAACACCTTTTCCGCAATTTTCCAGCGAATGATGTCGTCGTAGCGGAACCCTTCGGTAAGGAGTTCTACCGTACGTTCGCGGCGAATCTCTTCGAGCATGTCGAGGCCATGTTGAGAAACGAAAGCATTAGTCAGTTTCACGTCGAATCCTACCCGGTTGCGTAACCGGTTTACCGTTGCGTCGAGTTGGGCGTCGCTGATGTTGCCGTTCCGTTCGTACAACGCTTCGGCATACGAAATCAGCATTTCTGCATACCGGATGATAATCTTGTCGGTAAAATCTTTGTTACCCGAGCTTTGTTCCCACAGGGAACCGAAGAACGCTTTTTTACAGGGATACCCCTTGGGCCGTTGCGAGTCGAACGGGTAATATTTACCTTTGCCGGTTTTAACCCAACCCATAAAGTCGTCGTTTTCCAAAGCGTCGTTGTAGGTCCATATCGTTTTCAGCAGGCGCGGGTCACGTTGTCCTATACCGCCGGGCAACGGGTTGCCGTCGCTATCCAATCCCGCAACGTTGTTGTACGAAGTTTCTACCGGTACCTTCAGGCCGGTTTTGTCTATCGGCAGGCCGTCGGCATACAGAAACAGGTCTAATACGTTCCGGGTAAGCGCATAGGTACCTTCGAGGTTGCGGGTGTATATATGCCCGGTCGATACCGTGGCGAAGTCGTTTTCGCCGTACGCCTTGCCGAAAATGATTTCCTTGTTGTCGGCATTCGCTTCGTTCTGGTATGAGAACACTTTATTGAAGTCGCTATACAAGTCGTGGTATCCTTCCGCTTCGAGCCGGTTGAATGCGTCGATCGACTTGTCGAAATGGGCGTTCGCTCCGGCGCCTCCGTTTACGTTATGGTATTTCTGGAAGGTACCTTCGTAAAGCCCGATGCGAACCATCAATCCCAGCGCCGACGAACGGCTTACCCGGCGGCGTCCCAGTTCCGTTTTGGGCAGGTCGGCGTGCGCCGGCAAGTGCTGGAAGGCAAATTCGAGGTCTTTGTAGCACTGCTGGATAACGGTTTCGCGAGCCGCACGTCCCATCTTCAGGTCTTTATCCTTAGTGCTCGTGAATATTTTCGTAACCAACGGCACGTCACCGTATTTTTTCACCAGGTTGAAATGGTGGTAAGCCCGGAAAAAGTAGGCTTCGGCCAGCCATCGGTCGCGGACGTCTTCGGTCAGCGGCGATTGTGCGCCCTTTTCGATGATGTTGTTGGCCACGTAAATGTAACTGTACGGGTCCGACCAGTCGGTGCTGGTTCCCGGCGTGGTACGGCTTCCGTTGCTCGTACTGTTCGACGAGGCGGCAACCATTTCGTCGGAACGGGTGTCGTTGTCCCAGCCAGGCAGGTCGTAGTACAGTTTGTTGCAGGCGCCTTCCATGTCGGATTCCGATTTCCAGAAAACTTCGTCTGTCAGTTCCGAACCGGGCGTTACATCCAGCATATCGTCGCAGCCGGCTATGCTCATTGCTAAAAACAGGGTGCTTATATAAACTATTTTTTTCATATCCTTCGTTCGTTTAGAATGTTAAGTTGATACCAGTGGTCCAAGTACGGAAAAACGGGTAATAAGAACTCTTTTTCGCCTTGTTGTCTACTTCCGGGTCGAACACCGAGAGCACTTTCGAGTGTTCCCATACATCCGTTCCGGCAACGTACACACGCAGGTTTTCGATGTATTTCTTCGGTACCGGAATCGTATAGCCTACCTGTACATTTTTAAGCCGGATATACGCCCCGTTCTGTAACCACTTATCCGAAGGCTTATAGTTAAAGGTTCCCTCACTCACTATACGCGGGAAAAAGGCATCCGGGTTATCTTCCCGCCAGTAATCGCGGTGGATGGTCCAGGGCATTTCGTATGTAACGGCCAGCGGAGCGATAGAATAGGCATCGATCAGGAATTTGCGTTTGCCTACCCCCTGGAAATCCATCGAGATGTCGAACCCTTTCCACTGGGCGCTCAGGTTAAAACCGAATAAGTAGCGTCCGTTGGCGGAGCCTAAACAAACCAGGTCGCCCGAATCTTCGGGTGTCGCTTCGCCTACGCCTACGGTATGGTCGGCTTTTCCCTGGGTAAGGTATTTTACATCTCCGGCAGTAACCTGATTGTCCGAGAAGCTACTGTAGCCCGGGTTGGCGGCTTTGTAATCGAGGTATTCTTGGCGGCTGCTCCAGTAACCGTCGGTTTTGTAACCCCATATCGTATTCAGCGGATAGCCTTCCAGGTGGTCTACCGTGCCTTCCGAAACTACGTTGGCCCCTTCGAAACGGGTGAGTTTATTTTGCGGGTCGTCTATATTGAAGCCTACCTGGTAGGATACGTTGCCTATTTGGTGGTTCCAGTTAAGAGATAACTCCCATCCCCAGGTTTTTAACTCTCCCGAGTTTTGGTACGGCGTGTCTACGCCCACAATACTGCCTACTTCGATATCGGTCATCATGTTCTTGTTTCTTTTCCAGTAGTAGTCGAAACCCAGATTGAACCGGCCGTCGAACATACCCAGGTCTACACCGATATTCGTCGATTCCAGTATTTCCCAGGTCAGGTCTTCCGATACCATTACCGACTGCCAGTAAGCCGGGTTGCCTAATACCTTGATCGTACTCGCCGAAGAGGTGTTGTTGTTTTTGTTCGAAATCAAGCCCAGGTAGGGGAAATAGCTCGATAACGCCGAGCTGTTACCCAACTCGCCCCACGAGCCGCGTAGCTTGAGGTTGCTTACATAGCTGCGCAGCGGCTCGAACCACTTTTCCTCGCTGATACGCCAACCAGCCGATACGGAGGGGAATACGTCCCAGCGCCGGCCCGGAGCCAGGCGCGAGCTTCCGTCGTACCGCACAACGGCTTCGAATAAATAACGTTCCGCGTAGTTGTAGTCGATACGTCCGAACAAAGAACCCATTTTCCAAGGTTGTACCAAGTCGGAGAGGGTGCTGTTCGCCGCTTCCGAGTTTTCATAAAAATTGAAGCTGTAGAAGTCGTTCGACAGCATGTTGTAAGCCGTGGCCGACATCTGGTCTTTCTTGTATTGTTCGTACGAGGCGCCACCTAACACATGGAAGGTATGCGCGGCGAGCTTGTACTCGTAGTTAACCAGTGCTTCGAGCTTGTCGAGGTTGGCATTGTACTTGGTTTTGGTGGCATAGTTGGTACCGGTGGTTTGACGTTGTCCCTGTCCGTCTTTACCGGGCCATTTCAGCTCGCGTTTATTCACTTTGTAGTTGTAGAACGAAGCCCTGCGCGAAAAGTTCAGGTCTACCGTGAGTCCTTTCACGAAGTTTTTCAGTTTCAGGCCTAACTTTCCGGTAAAATACTCGGTATTGCTTTTGGCTATACCGCCGTTTTTCATGATGTCGATGGCATTTACCTGCAAGTCGGCGTTATAAGGATTGATTTCGTAGTTGCTGTCTTCTTCCGGATTATACACGGGTTGGCGTCCGCGGGCCGTATAAAGCGTACCCAGTATACTATTGCTTCCGCGAGCGTTTTGCTCCACCGTATTTCCCTGGTACGATACCATTACGTCGGCCGAAACGTATTTACTCAATTCGGTATTCAGCGTAAGGCGTAGGTTGGTGCGGGTGTTGCCGTCGGGGCCGTACTTGATGATACCGTTGTTGCTGTAGTAACCGCCCGACAAGTAATAGCGCGTTTTTTCCGAGCCGCCGCTTACCGAAATCGAATGGTTGTGCGTATAGCCGTAATCGTCGAGCCCTTCTTCCATCCAGTTGGTGCTTTGGAAAAATTCCCAGCGAGCACCGTTGGGGCGGTAGTTGTAGTTGGGATTGCCTATCCACGAGGTTCGCTCGGGGTCCATTTCGGCTGCTCCGGTAGCTACGCCGGTGGTGGTGTTTATACTGGTATTCACACGTGAGATATTAATCATATCCTGTTCTTCCCAGGCCGGAAGCCGTTCGGGCATATAGGTGGGCGTATTGAATCCGAACGAGCCGTTGTATGTTACTTTTACTTTTTGTCCGGCCGTTCCTTTCTTGGTGGTTACCAGCACTACCCCGGCTGCTGCGCGGGCGCCGTAGATAGCCGAGGCGGCCGCGTCTTTCAATACCGAGATGCTTTCGATGTCGTCGGGGTTCAGGGTTGTGAGGTTGCCTTCCACTCCGTCGATCAGAATCAGGGCCTCGGCCGTATTGGTCGACGAGAATCCCCGTACGCGGATGCCGCTCGTTTCCGCACCCGGCCGGCCGCCGCTACGCAGCACGGCAACACCCGGCAGTACGCCTTGCAGCGACGACATTACATCGGCGCTTTTGCGCGAAGTCAGCTCGTCGCCGTTTACCGAGGCGACCGCTCCCGTAAGGTGCGCTTTTTTCTGCGCGCCGTAACCTACCACGACTACTTCGTTGAGGTTCTGCACGTCTTCGCCCATCCGGATACTGATAACCGATTGTTTGCCTACGGTAATTTCCTGCGGTCTGTAGCCGATGTACGAGAATACGAGCGTTTGGCCCGGTTCTGCTTCTAAAATGTAGCTTCCGTCTACATCGGTAATCGTGCCGTTTGCCGTGCCTTTTACCGTGATACTTACCCCGATCAGCGTTTCGCCCGTGCTCGTATCGGTTACGGTTCCGCTGATTTTTTTCTTTTGTTGCACGGAGGGTTGCGACGGACTCTTTTCAAGAGGCGCCTTTTTTTCGCCCGTGCGGTAAATCACGATTTGTTTGTCGAGTATCCGGTAAGATAATTTGGTGCCCGAAAGCAAGTCGGCGAGTACCTTTTCGATAGATTCGCCGGTACTGTGCAGGCTTACTTTCCTTTCGGTTTCCGCTTCGATATTATCGGAGAAAACGAATACATAATCGCTGTTTTTCTCTATTTCGCGGATAGCCGTCTTTATCGACATGTTTTCCAGCTTTACGGTAAGGGCGGTACCTTGTGAGAGTACCGTATGGGCGAAGGCCATATGGATGCCTAAAATGACCAGGAAGATAGTTAGTTTCATTTTTCTGAGGCATGTAGAGGT
>DBGBSM010000391.1:0-14758 GCA_048468815.1 Parabacteroides sp. | reverse complement strand
AAACTGATGAGAGGCTATTCTTTCTTTTCTTACGAGTTGTCGGAAGCACTCCACCTTTCCGGCCGGGAAGCTGCTTTGGTGGCGGAACGCCTGGATGCGGTAAAGGGTCAATTGGACGGGGGCGTAAGTAAACATACCAAGCGGATCGTAGCTCGTGAGCTACAGGGGTTGCTGGAATATTGCCAGCGGTTTTACAACCGGCAGTTTTTAACGCGCTGCGATATGAACCGGAGGCTGTGCGCCCGGTTCGGCGAAGAGCTGGATGCGTATTTTGTAAACCGGCTTCCGCTTTCCGAAGGATTGCCCACGGTGCGTTTCTTTGCCGAGCGGATGCACTTGTCGGCTAATTATCTGCTGGATGTAATAGAGAAAAGTACCGGAGGGCGGGCCGAAGAATATATTTCCCATAAACTGCTCGAATTGGCGCAGCACCGGCTAATACATTCCGATAAAACCGTTACGCTCATTGCTTACGAGTTGGGATTCAAATGCCCGCAGGATTTTATCCGTTTTTTTCAGCTGCGCACCGGTTGCACACCCAAAGTATACCGGCAGACCAGGCAAGCGTAAGCCGGAGCGGTTGCCTTTATAACGGCCGGGCCGGATAATTCGCCGTTTCGTATATCGGCGGTATATGCGAAAATGAGTGCCGGCAAGGTATGGTTTATTCGTGTTTCGCCCTTACTTTTGCATCGTAATCAAACAAACAGTTATATGGAAAGCGAGAAAGAAAAAGCGAAAGCGGGGCGGCTGTACGACGCCAATTACGATGCGGAATTGTTACGTGAGCGGGCGTTTTGCCAAGCTTGCTGCTACGAGTTCAACCGGTTGCATCCCTCGCAGGTAAAAGAACGGGAAGCGATAATGCGCAAGCTGCTCGGAAAAACCGGGAAGTCGTTCCTGATAGAGCAGCCTTTTTACTGCGATTACGGCTATAATATCGAAATCGGCGAGAATTTCTATGCCAATGTGAATTGCGTTATCCTCGACGGCGCCCGCGTAAGTTTCGGCGACAACGTGTTTATTGCTCCGGGGTGCGGGTTTTATACGGCCGGCCATCCGCTCGATGCGGAGCAGCGCAGTGCGGGGCTCGAGTACGCTTATCCCGTTACGGTAGGCAATCATGTGTGGATAGGCGCACAGGCATGTGTGATGCCGGGCGTAACCATCGGCGATAATACGGTAATCGGAGCGGGAAGCGTAGTAACCCGCAGCATTCCGGCTAATGTAATCGCCGCAGGCAATCCTTGCCGGGTAATCCGCGAAATTTCGGAAAACGACAAACTCAAATACCACAAAGAATGAAAAAGAAGATGGCAGTGTTATTTCTCCTGGCGGCGATGCAATCCGCTTACGCCCAAACCCTGGAGAAAATGCAATGGTTCAACGAGCCGCAGGAATGGGAAATAAAAAAACAGTCGCTTACGATGCAGGTTACGCCGCAAACCGATTATTGGCGTATTTCGCACTATGGCTTTACGGTAGACGACGCTCCGTTTTATTATGCCTTGTACGGAGGCGAGTTCGAAGCGAAGGCTAAAATTACCGGCGAATATAAGTCGCGTTTCGACCAGGCCGGCCTGATGTTGCGCATCGACCATGAAAACTACATCAAAGCGGGAATCGAGTTCGTCGACGGCAAATTCAACCTCAGTGCGGTGGTTACCCGTCATACCAGCGATTGGAGCGTGATTACGCTGGATAAACCGGTACCGTATATTTGGATTAAAGCCGTACGGAGGTTGGATGCCGTCGAGATATTTTATTCGTACGACGATAAAACCTATACGATGATGCGGAATGCGTATTTGCCGGACAACATCCCGGTCATGGTAGGATTGATGGCCGCATCGCCTGACGGCGACGGGTTCCGGGTAAAGTTCGAACACTTCCGGGTAACCCATCTTCCCGATCTGCGCCGGCAGGAGTGGCTCGATAAACAAACAAAGTAAAATTTTATATCTATCCTTTCTTCCGTTCGCCGGAATGTAACGTTATAACCCGAAGTGGCGACTTTATAGGTTCAGGCCGGAACTATAGAGTCGCCATTTGTATTCGGATAACCGCAACCTGCGGTTATCTTTTTTGTAGGGAGCTGGTAATTCTGCTAAATCGGAACCGCTTAACCTTATACCCTTCGTTTTTTAAAGTAACGGCAATCGAACCTATTCGGATATTTTTTCAACCTCTTCCTTCCTGTTTGTTTATAATATTGTGTCCGTAAAACAATTAATCTTATGATAACGGATACATAACCCCCTGCTATGACGAAATACATATTCCTTTTGTTGTTATCCTGCCTGCCACCGGTGTATTTATCAGCCGGTTCATTCCGCTCTTTGAGTGTAAAAGAAGGATTGAGCAGCCGGCAGGTCTTCCAGGTAAACAAAGATTCCACCGGTTTTCTATGGGTGTATACGCATCTCGGGGTAGACCGCTATGACGGAAACGAAGTAAAACACTACACGGTAGATGATACGGTAGAATCCAAAAATCATATTTTGTCATCCACCGTTCTGACCTGCGACAAGCCGGGTAATAGCTGGATTGCCATGAAAAATGGAAAAATATATGCGTACGACAGGCAAACGGACGCTTTCGTGTTGCGTATAAATTTATCGGATTATCTCGCAACTCCGGTTTTATACCATATCTTGTTCGATGCGGATAACCGGCTTTGGATTTGTACGTCGGCGGGTATCTACTGCTGGGATGCCGAAACACAACTCACGGTTGCCGGTTTGGAAGGTTGCCGGGTGAATTGCCTTGTGCAGGCAGACGGCGATTCTTTTTTTGCCGGAACCGACAAAGGCGTTTACCGGTTGACAAAAAACAGCGCCGCCTCTTCTTTTTCCGGCCGGCGGCTTTCCCTTCCGGCAGAAATGCATATAACCTCGTTGTATATCCGGGGCGATAAATTATTTATCGGTACTTTTTCCGACGGCGTGTTTGTTTTCGACCGGTTTACGGAAAAGACGCATCCGTTGGGCGGATTCGTTCCGCATGTTCCCATCCGCGCCTTTGCAGAAACACCCGGCAATACCCTGCTCATAGGAGCGGACGGTGCGGGTATGCTGCGTATAAATCCGGCCACGGAAAAACTGTTGAATCATTATACGGCCGATGCGGACGACGACAGGAGCCTCAACGGGAATACGGTGTCCGATATTTGTGTTGACGAACACGGACGGATTTGGGTGAGCACTTCCACCAACGGTATCAGCTACCTCGACCCGGATATGCCCGATATCCGCCGCATCGGGCACGAACGGAATAACGTCAATTCCCTGAAATCGGATCATGTAAATGTGATATTCCAGGATTCGGACGGCGATTGCTGGTACGGTACGAACAACGGGGTTAGCCTGCATCGGTCTGGTTCGGGTAAATGGACGCATTACCTGGACGGCGCGGGGCATAGCGGCCAGGTTATCCTGGCGCTTGCGGAAGATGGTAACGGGGATATTTGGGCGGGCGGATACGGAACGGGCATTTATTGCATTCGGAAAAAAACAGGCCGGGTACGAAAGGTCGGGAAAAGAAACGCCCGTTCCGGCAAAGGAATCGCCAGCGACTATGTCTATGCCATTCATGCGGAAGGCGATACCTTGTGGTTCGGAGGAATCGAAGGGGAGTTTACCCGTTATATGCTGCGTACCGATAGCTATACGTATTATCCGATCGACTGTATCGGCGATATAAAATCCGGAAAAGACGGCCCGTTGCTGATTGCGGGTTGCGACGGACTCGGTATTTTCGATAAATCAACCGGCCGGGTGCAGTGGCAGCGGCGATTCGGCGATTTTGTTTTGCATTATCCCATCCGGTGCCTGTTACAGTCGTCGGGCGGAGATATATGGATGGCTACGGACGGGGAAGGACTTGTCCGTTTCAATCCGGATAAAAAAGAAACGCGTGTTTATACAACCGCCCACGGCCTCGACTCGAACTCGATAAACAGTTTGCTGGAAGACGGCGACGGGCGAATCTGGTTCGGTACGGAAAAAGAACTGTATTGCCTGGACTTAACGAAGAATTATCCGGTTAATGCTAACGACTTCCTGGATATTACCCGGGGATATTATAATCCTGCTGCCGCCCTCAGGCTGGCCGACGGACATCTCGCCTTCGGTACGGCCGAAGGAGCAGTCGTTTTTTTCCCTTCTCCGGATTGGGGACGACACGGTCCTGCCGAGTTGATATTTACAGATTTCAAATTGCTCTACGAATCGGTGAAGGCCGGAATGAAAGGTTCTCTTCTGAAAACTCCTATCGACGATACCCGGAAAGTGTGTTTAAGCTATACCCGGAATTCTTTTTCGCTTTCTTTTTCTGCTATCGACTTTACCGCTCCGCATCGTATCCGATACGCGTACAGACTGGAGAACTATAACGAGCGGTGGCAACATTCCGACTCCGTGCGAAGTGTGAGTTATATGAATCTTTCTCCCGGCACGTACCGGTTCCGCTTACGTGCATTCGATAAATATACCGGCGAGCAGATAGGGGAGCGCGAGCTTGAAATCGTTATCCGCCCTCCTTATTGGGCGTCGTGGTGGGCGTTGCTCGTTTATTTCGTCGTATTGTCCGTTTTTGTTTATTTGTTCATACAGAACAGACGGCATAAAGCCAATGAAAACCGGATAAAAGAAAAAATACGTTGTTTCATCAGTGTCGCCCACGATATACGTACTCCCGTCACCCTGATAAAAGCGCCGCTGAGCGAACTCGAAACCCAACCGGAGCTTCCCGAAGAGAGTAGGAAAAACGTGGCGGTAGCCATAAAAAACGTAGAGAAGCTGCTGGCTATGATTAACCGGTTGCTCGATTTGCAAAAATCGGAGCTGCATGCCGAAGAGCCCCTGCAAGTTTCGCTATGCGATATCCGGAGTTATTTGGAAGAGAAGATAGCCGCATTTCATCCGGCGGCCGTGCAAAAGAGCGTCGATTTGCAACTGGAGGTGGAGCCGGGTATGCCTGCCGTATGGATCGACCGGGAGAAAATGAATCATATCGTAGATAATCTTCTTTCGAATGCCCTGAAATATACGGAAAAGGGCGCTATCCGTATCGGAGTGAAAACAACTAAAAAGCAATGGTCGGTCGAAGTGAAGGATACGGGCATCGGCATTCCGGAAGCGGAGCAAGGTTCTGTTTTCCATGAATATTACCGGGCGCAAAATGCCATGAATTTAGCCGAAACAGGTTCCGGCATCGGGTTGGTGATAACCCGGCATATCGTAAAACAGCATCACGGAACGATTTCGTTTCGCAGCGAGGAAGGTAAGGGAACGACGTTTACCGTCACTTTTCCGCGGAATATAAAAGCGGATGTGGCGGGAAAGCCCGAAGAAGCTACCGGGGAAGTGCCTGTTACCGTGGATACGATGCGGACGGAGGCGGAAAGCACAGGAAAAAACAGGCTTCTTTTGGCAGAAGACGACCCGGATATGCGGGAATATCTCACCGACAGCTTGTCGTCGGAATATACCGTAATCGGCGTGCCCGACGGTGGAAAAGCACTGGAAGCGGCACGCGAAATCAACCCCGATATTATCGTCTCGGATGTGCTTATGCCGGTTCTGGGAGGAACTGACTTGTGCCGGCTTTTGAAATCGTCGGTCGATACGAGCCACATCCCGGTTATATTGCTCACAGCGCTCAGTGAAAGGGAAAATATCGTTTTCGGCCTCGAAGCCGGTGCGAACGATTATATCGTGAAGCCTTTCGATTTGTCAGTGCTGAAGGCTCGAATCCGGAATATTTTGCAAAGCAGGCAACATTTGCGGGAAACGGTTTTGTCGATGGATACGTCGCCGGAAGAAACGGATTACACCAGCCAATTGGATAAGGAATTTCTCGACAAAGTGATGGAAACGGTGCATGCCAGGTTATCCGATTCGGAGTTTTCTATCGGTGATTTTTGCCGGATGTTGGGAATGAGCCGCACCTCGGTCTATAACAAGATAAAAACATTGACTGGACAAGGCCCCAACGATTTCATCCGCATTGTCCGGTTAAATAAAGCGAAAGAGCTGTTGGCTACCCGGCGCTATACCATCGGAGAAGTAGCTACGCTGGTCGGATTTTCAGACCCGAAATATTTCAGTACCTGCTTTAAAAAGCAATTCGGCGTGAGTCCCAGTAAAATCTGAAGCGATATACACCGCTTTCCTGCCTTTACCGACAAGCAGCGAACCTTTTTTGTTAAATAATAAACCTCGGTTTCCCGGGTAGTGCGTACTATTGCGGGCAGTAAACACGATAAAAACACCTATAAAAGATGGAAACGTATTTAGGTCTGGATTTAGGCGGCACCAAGCTGCTGATCGGAGAGACCGACAGCCATGGAAACATTTTGAAGTATAAAAAATATCAGTCCGGTTACTTTAACCAACAAGCCGCGCTGGAAATTATCAAAGCGTCGCTCGACGATTATATCCGTACGGTAGGTTGGTACGGCGGCAAACCGGTCGGTATGGGGGTCGGTTTGATCGGGCGCGTAGACCCGAACGAGGGAATCTGGCAGCAAATCGACCCGAGCCGGACGCAACCGATAGCGTTGGCGAAAGAACTCTCGGACTTGTACGGTATGCCCTGCCATATCGATAACGATGTGAAAAGCGCCACCCGGGCCGAACGGGTGTGGGGATTCGGGCAAATATCCGATAACTTTATTTACATGAACGTAGGAACCGGCATAGCGGTGGGTACGGTGGTGAACGGCAGGCAAATCCGCGGAAGCCATTTTAATGCCGGCGAGGTAGGGCATGTACGGGTAGGGGTGAATATAGGCATTCGATGCGGCTGCGGCCGGATGGACTGCGTGGAAGCGATTGCCGCCGGTATCGGGTTCGATAATTGCGCCCGATTGCTTCGCAGCCGGTATGAAACGAATTTGCATATTCCGGCGGAAAAGGGAGAACGGGTACGGGTAAGCGAAGTATTTGCACTCAGCCGGAAAGGCGACCCGCTTTGTACGGTACTGGTCGAAAATGCGGCGGAGGCGCTTGCCAACCTCATTATGAATATGGTACGTGTAATCGACCCGGATACCGTAGTATTGGGCGGCGGCGTAGTATCCGACGGCTATATGCACGAAAAAATCCTGGAAAAACTGCATCCTACCACGATGCGCTTTGTGAGCAACGGCGTGGTAATCACGAAGCTGAATCCCGATTTTATCGGGCTTTTGGGAGCCGGGGCGGTAGCGATGAACAGATAGAAGTTATTTACTAAATTATACATACCATGATTACAATCGCAACGGATGAAAGCGCATTCGACCGTACGGCCGCCTGGCGTGTCATCGGCGCCATCCTGAACAAGCCCGAAAGCGTGATAGGCCTTTCTACGGGCCGTACAACCCGAAACCTGCACCGGTTGATCGGAGAAATATATTCCGGGTATCCTTTCGATGTATCTTCCGCTACTTTCTTCGGATTGGACGAGGTAACGAACGTGCCGCGTGCCTATGCGGGAGCCTGTTATACGATGTTGCGGACAGAGTTGATGGACACGTTAGGCGTCAAAGAAGAAAACTTCCTGATGCTGCCCACCGTTTCCGGCGATTTCGGAAAGGCCTGCCGCGATTTCCAACGAGAGATAGAAAACCGCGGAGGCATCGACTTACTGGTTTTAGGGCTCGGTGAGAACGGACATTTGGGGTTTAACCAACCTCAGTCTCCTTTTGGCGGCGAAGCCGGGGTCGCCCGGATGAGTGCCGGGTTGGAAGAGCGTATCCGCAGGGAAACCGATACGCCCGCCGGCCGGGAATTAGGGGGCGTTACCCTGGGCATAAAAAATATCATGCGGGCGCGTAAAATTATTTTGGTCGCCAAAGGAGCACACAAGGCGGAGATAGTCAAGGCCATGCTCGAAGGGCCTGTTACTACGGCAGTACCGGCATCCGTACTTCAACTTCATCCGGCCTGCGAATTTCTGTTAGACAGTACCGCCGCCTCCCGGCTATCCGGTTCGTTAACGGCCACTCCTGCTTAATACCTTTTCCCTATGCCACACCCTGAAAAACAAATAAACTATACGGCGCCTTTTATCGCGATGGTGTTCCTGTTCTTTATCGTCGGTTTCCTTACCACGGCCAACAGCCAGTTCCAGGCGCCCCTGAAAGCGGCTTTTCTATCGGAAGCCGGCGCGTTGAAAAATACGTTCGCCACGTTGATTACTTTCTCCTGGTTCCTGGCCTATCCGGTTTGCGGAGGGGTAGGGGCTGCCTGGATCGGCCGGTACGGCTATAAAGGCACGTTGATGCGCGGACTGCTGGTCATGATTGCCGGATTGGGCTTGTTCCTCGCCTCTTCCTGTTTTACCGTCTATTTCCCCGAAGCCGCCTGGGAGGCGGGAAATACGACTATCCCCGGCGGGTTTCTGATTTTCCTGTCAGGCTCGTTCGTCGTCGGAGCATCCGCTACCATCCTGCAAGTCGTTATCAATCCTTACCTTACGGCTTGCCATGTAAAAGGTACCCAGTCTATTCAACGCCTCGCTATCGGCGGTTCGGCCAATTCGGTGGGTACTACGCTGGCACCTTACTTCGTAACGGGCATCGTGTTCGGCGGCTTAGCCATGGACGCTATCCGGATAAACCGACTGATGATTCCGTTTCTGGCATGCATGGCCGTGATCGCTTCGGTCGTTTTCGTGTTAAGGAAGCTGGCTTTGCCGGATATACGAGGCACGCGGGCGGAAAAAGGCGAGAAGCTCGAAAAAAGCGTCTGGTCGTTTAGCCACCTTACGTTGGGAGTCGTAGCCATCTTTTTCTATGTGGGAGCCGAAGTGTGTATCGGCGCCAATATAAACCTGTATGCCATTGAAATGAACTACGCTTTTCCGGCCTGGATGGCCACGCTCTATTGGGGCGGCATGCTTATCGGGCGGCTGGTAGGCAGCGGACTGAGCCGGATTTCTCCGCGTGTACAGTTAACCGTTACTACGATAGCGGCAGGCGTGCTGGTCATGCTGGCTATTCTGCTGGATAATCCGTGGTTGCTTACGGCGGTCGGCTTGTTCCATTCGATTATGTGGGGAGCTATTTTCACCTTGTCGGTCGCCGGTTTGGGAAAATATACCTCGGTTGCGTCCGGCGTGTTTATGATCGGTGTGGTGGGCGGTGCCGTGTTGCCTTTGTTGCAAGGCATACTGGCCGATGTGCTGGGTGGCTGGAGGTGGTCGTGGCTGATTGTTTTTTCGGGAGAGGCTTTTATGTTGTATTATGCCTGGGTAGGCTCACGCATTCGTCGAACGGCGGAATAACACATAGTACGTATGGAAAAATTAAAAATGATAATGGTGGCTGCCTGTGCCTTATTCGTTTCGTGCGGCGGCAAAAAGCCGGCAGACACTGCAACCGGGTGTTTGCCCGGCGAATCCTGTCCGGCAAACGTGTTGGTGCTCACAGAACGGGGAGGGCAGCACGGCGGGTTTACCGATGCCGGCATGAAGTGGCTGGCCCGCGAGGGGGAAAAGCTCGGTTTCCGTCTTACCGAAATCAACCGGGCCACTCCCATAACCGAGGCGTATCTGTCTCGGTTCGGCCTCATCGTTCAACTGGATTTTCCGCCTTACGCCTGGCCGGAAGAAGCGGAAGACGCTTTTATCGACTATATAGAAAAAGGCAAGGGCGGCTGGATCGGCTTTCATCATGCCACTTTGTTGGGTGAGTTCGACGGGTATCCCCTGTGGGAATGGTTTTCCGGTTTTATGGGCGGTATACGATTCGAGAGTTATATAGCGCCGCTGGCCGACGGTACGGTGGTAGTGGAAGACAAGGAGCATCCGGTAATGAAAGGGGTACCGGATTCTTTCGTGATTCCCGACGACGAGTGGTACACGTACGATAAGAGTCCCCGGCCCGGGGTGCATGTGTTGGCTACCGTGGATGAATCGAGCTACACGCCGGCATCCGACATCCGGATGGGCGATCATCCGGTAATTTGGACGAACGGAAAAGTGAAAGCGCGCAACGTGTATTTCCAGATGGGACACAGCGGTAAATTATACGAAACGGAAGCCTTCACCACCTTGTTTGAAAATGCGATAAACTGGACACTGAACCGGTAGCGCCTCCCCGAAAGTACCCGCTGTTTCGTCATGGCTGTTAGACAGGATAAAAATAAACACGGAGACGCAGAGTGCTTAAAAAAGAAGCGAACGCATCTTCCCTGGAATTCGGACCGAAAGCGGCTGCTTCCTTTCTTCCCGTTTGTTCTTCCCTTCGAAATGCATCTTCGGAGCGATGCCGACCCGAAGGGTATGCCACGTATATAAGGACGACTTGCGCAACTCGTTCCCCCAAAGTCGGGCAACCCGTCACGGAAGGTTGCTCAACTCGTTTCCGAAGGTTGCTCAACTTGTTTCGGAAGGTTGCTCAACTCGTTTCCGAAGGTTGCTCAACTTGTTTCCGAAGGTTGCTCAACTTGTTTCGGAAGGTTGCTCAACTTGTTTCGGAAGGTTGCTCAACTCGTTTCGGAAGGTTGCTCAACCTTTCACTAACGAGTCGAGCAACCTTTCTCCTCCGCCCTTTTTACCTCCTTTTCATCCCGTACCGGATTCGGGCAACCGTTTCTTACCGGGCCCCGAAAAGCACCGGGCACTTGATAGGGAACCAATGAGCTCTCAGCGAGGGAGCGTAAAGCAAACCGCCGGTAGGCGCCGTCGGCAGACGCCCCTTCGCGGCGAGCGAAAAACTCCCCTTTCCTCCTGGCAGGTTTAAAATTTATCGCAGAGCGTTTAAAATGAAACCTTTTCGAGCCGGGTGTTAGAAAATGAACTTCTTATGAGAAATATTCGACTCCGGTTTGGCTACCGCAACCTACTTTCGCTTATCGGGAAGTTACCCCTTTATTCCTGTTCGATTCGAAACATAAACCGGTGAGAATTACTTTTCCCGCAAAAATACTATCGGAAAATCATCCTTATTTATCAACTAATACTATGATACGATGAAGAAAAAAAGAATGCTGTTGCTGTTTTGTGCCTGCTGTTGCGCTTTGCAGCTTGTCGCCCAACAAATGAATGTACGGGGTATCGTATACGACCCTGCCGGCGAAACGGTTCCGGGTGCGAATGTGCGCCTCAAGAGTAGCCCGGCCGTAGGAACGGTAACGGATACAAACGGGCGCTTCAGCCTGAAAGCCCCGGCAGGCGAAGTACTTATCTTCAGCTTTATCGGGTACGAAAATGTAGAACACCGGCTTGCGCCTTCCGATACGGAGTTGCAGGTTCGTTTCTCCGATTCGTCCGAATTGCTCGACGAAGTGGTTGTAGTGGGCTACGGCGTACAAAAGAAAAGCGTGCTTTCTTCTGCCGTGAGCCGGGTTACCGGTGAAGAGCTGGATAAAGGAAATCCTACTGATATTCAGAATGCCTTGAAGGGTAAAGTGTCCGGTGTACAGATTATCTCCAATTCCGGTCAGCCGGGCGCCGATTCTAAAATCCGTATTCGCGGTACGGGAACGGTGAACGATTCCGACCCGCTCTACATTGTCGACGGCATGCCCGCCGAAAGCGGTATCGGGCATTTGAATCCCTCCGATATCGAATCCGTCGAAATTTTGAAAGACGCCGCCTCGGCAGCCATTTACGGAGCCCGCGGCGCCAACGGCGTCGTACTGGTTACTACCAAGAAAGGCGTGGAAGGCCAAGCTACGCTGAACTATGAATTTACGTACGGTATCCAGAACCCGTCTAAAAAAGTCGATTTGCTGGGTAGCGCGGATTACCGGATGCTGATGAACGAAATGGCGGAAAACTCGGGTAAAGACCCGTATTTTACCGCTGTCCCGGCGGTCGATACCGACTGGCAGAAAGAATTGCAAAATACGAATGCGCCCATCATGAACCATAAGGTTTCGTTAAGCGGCGGCGGCGAAAATTCCACTTATTACGCATCTTTCGGGTATGTGAAGCAGGAAGGTATTTACGCCAAGGGCCATGCCGACTACGAACGTTACAATGCCCGCCTGAATTACAACCAGGTACTGTTGGATACGAAGTCGCGTACCTGGCTCAATAAAATCAGTTTCGGTGCGATAGGCAATTACTCCAAGGCGGTACACACAGGCAGTACCATCGGTAACAGCGAGGCTTCCGGTTTGATGGCATCCATAAACATGCTGCCTCCCACCGAACCTGTTTACCAAACCGACCCCGCCGTGCTGCAACGATACGCCGTAACGTATCCCAACCATGTAATCGCACCGAACGGACTGGCGTACAACATCATCGAGATGCGTGAGATAACCAACCCCCTGGCCGACATGCAGGTAAACCATAACCAACGAACGACTCCTCAAAACTTCGGAGCGAACTTCAACCTGAACGTCGATTTGTTGCCGGGCCTGACGTTTAAAACCACGTACGGAGCCGAGTGGGTGTTCAACTCCATCAAAAACGTAACACCCGTTTACGAGCTGAATGCCACCAGCAAGAACGCCACTTCCAAGGTAGAAGACAAAAAGCGCGAATCGTCGTACTGGCAGTGGGAAAATATCCTTTCTTACACCCGGCGTTTCGGCAAGCACACGGTAGGCGCCTTGTTCGGAACAAGCCTGTCGGCTTACCGTTACTCGAATCTGGAAGCGGAAGATTATCATTTGTTGGTAGTCGACATCGACAAAGGCTATATCGATACGGCTACGGCTCCCGAGGAACAATCCAAGGTATGGGGCGGAGCGAACGACCACCGCATCGCCTCGGTGTTCGGCCGCGTGAACTATCATTACGATGAGAAATATTTGCTGGAAGCCGTGGTACGGCGCGACGGGTCGTCCAATTTCAGCCGGAATCATCAATATGCTACCTTCCCTTCCGTATCCGTAGGATGGGTGCCTACGCGCGAAAGTTTTCTGGCCGGCCGTCCTTCCTGGTTCGATTTCGCTAAAATCCGTTTTAGCTGGGGGCAGAACGGGAACGAACGTATCGGTTCCTTCGCTTATACCAGTATGATGAGCCAGGGTAAGAATGCGGTAATCGGCGGCAACGTGTATACGGGTATGTTGCCCGCCGGGTATGCGAATGCCGATTTGAAGTGGGAAACGTCCGAGCAAACCGACCTGGGTATCGACCTGCGCTTCTTGCACGGCGCGTTGACATTCTCGGCCGATTACTTCGTGAAGAAAACGAAAGACATGTTGCTTTCCATGCCCATCCCGTTGTACACGAGCTACGGCAGTATGACCGTAAACCAGGGTACGGTACGCAATAAAGGGGTAGAGCTGGAGGCTTCGTATCGCTTCAAGGCCGGCAAAGTGAACTTCGGCATCGACGGGAATGCCTCGTATGTGAAAAATACCGTAACGAACCAGGGGCCCGACAGAGCCGGCATCGACGGCATCGGCGGCGGTATGGGCGGCCAGGTAACCTACCGGGAAAACGGGCGTCCGTTCGGCTTCTTCTATGGCTACGTGCACGACGGCATTTTCCAGAACTGGGACGAAGTGAACAACTATAAAACGGCCGCCGGAGAGTTGAAACAACCGAATGCCAAACCGGGCGATATCCGCTTCAAAGACCTGGACGGAAAAGACGGCATCAACGGCGACGACCGTACCCTGATAGGCGACCCGAATCCCGACTGGACATACGGATTCACCCTATCGGCCGATTGGAAAGGCTTCGATTTCAGCGCATTCTTCCAGGGTAGCGTCGGGAACGATATTTATAAGCTGTACCGGCGCTCGAACGTGGCTTACGGTAACTGGGACAAGTCGTGGCTCGGCCGCTGGCACGGCGAAGGAACTTCGAACCGGGTTCCGCGCCTGGTGGAAGGGGATAATAACAATTACCAGATTTCCGACTTCTTCGTGGAAGACGGCTCGTATATGAGGCTGAAAGTGCTTCAGGTAGGTTATCGGCTACCGGAGCAACTGTTACGGAAAGCCGGTATCCGGGGCTTGCGGTTCTTCGTACAAGGCGAAAACCTGTTAACCGTTACCGGTTACACCGGATATGACCCGGAAGTAGGAACACGCAACGGCCTCGACGGAGGCACTTATCCGCAAGCCCGTATTTACACCGTCGGAGCAAACATCACATTTTGATTAACCTAAAATTCAGATACAATGAATACAATGTTGAAAACGATAGCTTGGGTAGCGATGGCTTTAGCGGTTTCCGCCTGTTCCGACTTTTTGGAAGTCAACCCCAGAACACAGGTATCCGAAACGGAGTTCTACCGAACGGAAGAGGATATGATGAAAGGCTTGTATGCCGTAATGAACGAAATGCAAACCCGTATGCCGGAAGTCTGGTCGTATTCTTCCCTGTTGTCCGACGAGTCCGAAACGGGCGGCGGCATCGGCGAAGGTTCTTACAAAACCAAATGGGATACTTTTACCTACGATGCCGCTTCGTGTTTCGGCGCATGGGGATACGGCTCGTGGTGGAACGAGTGGGATTTCGGTTTGTTTAACGGCGTAGCGGCAGCCAACCTGCTGATAGATAAATTAGACGGATGCAGCCTGGCTCCGGCTTTCGTACAAGCCGTTTCGGCCGAGGCCCGTTTTTACCGGGCGATTTTCTATTATCACCTGTTTGCCGGATACGAGCAATTTCCCCTTATTAAACACTACCTGAGCGCCGACGAAATGTATAGCGTGGCCAAAGGTACGCGCGACGAGATTTACGATTTTATGCTGGCCGACCTGGATGACGAAATAACCCGCTACCTGCCGGAACGCGCCGCAACCGAGCAAGGCCGCGTATGCCGCGATGCGGCCAAGCTGCTCCGGGCCAAGAT
>DBGBSM010000390.1:0-5322 GCA_048468815.1 Parabacteroides sp. | reverse complement strand
ATGCTGAAAGAGGTGGAGTTGATTATTATCGACGAGATTTCGATGGTACGTGCGGATATTATCGACTGCGTAGACCGCATCCTGCGGGTGTTTTCCGGGAATATGCGCCTGCCTTTCGGCGGCAAGCAATTGCTGTTCGTGGGCGACGTGTTCCAGTTGGAGCCGGTGGTTCCGTCCGACCAGAAAGAGATACTGAGCTTGTTTTACGCCAGCCCCTTTTTCTTCTCGGCCCGGGTGTTCCGCGAAATCAACCTGGTTCCCATCGAGTTGCAGAAAGTATACCGGCAAAGAGACGAAACGTTTATCCGCGTGCTCGACCGCATCCGCAGCAACCGTGCGCTGCAAGCCGACCTGAATATCCTGAACGCCCGCTATTTCCCCGATTTCGTGCCCGATAACGAAGACATGTATATCACCCTCGCCACCCGCCGCGACCAGGTGGATTACATCAACGAGAAGAAACTGGCCGAGCTGCCTGAAGAAGAGTTTATCAGCGAAGGACAAATCGAGGGCGAGTTTCCGGAGGCTTCGCTTCCCACCCAGTTGAACCTGGCCATCAAAGAACAGGCGCAGGTGATTTTTATCGACAACGACCCGGAACGCCGGTGGGTGAACGGTTCCATCGGCATCGTTTCGGGAATCGACGAGGAAGGGCATGTGTACGTGCTGCTCGAAAACGGCGTAGAGCATTTGGTAGAGCCGGTTTCGTGGCGTAATTACCGGTATAAGTACAACGAAAAGGAGCGGAAAATCGAAGAAGAAATCGTAGGCACGTTTACCCAGCTTCCCATCCGGCTGGCGTGGGCCATAACGATTCATAAGAGCCAGGGGCTTACCTTCAGCCGGGTGGTGGTCGATTTGAGCGCCGGTACGTTTGCCGGCGGCCAGGCGTATGTGGCGTTGAGCCGGTGTACCTCGCTCGACGGGTTGGTGCTGAAGAGCCGCATTTCGCCCCGCGATATATTCGTACGGAAAGAAATCGTCGCCTTCAGCGAGCGGTTCAACGACCCGCGCCTGATTGAGAAAAGCCTCGTGGACGGAGAGGCCGAGCGCCTGTATCTGCGCGCCGTCCGGCATTTCAATGCCGGCGAAATGACCGAGGCGGTACAGGCTTTTGCCGGTGCGGTGGCGAAACGGAACGAATTGGGCAATCCGCTGGTGCAACGGTTTATCAGCCGTAAGCTTCACGGCATCAATGTATTGCAGGAACGGATTAAAACCCTTACCGACCGGCACCACGAGCATACGTCGCTGTTGCAGGAATATGCGCGCGAGCATTACCTGATGGGCAACGAGTGCATCACGAAGGCGAACGACCCGAATGCCGCGCTCCGCTGTTTCGACAAAGCCTTGAAGCTCGACCCTACCTTCGTGGATGCGTGGGTGAGGAAAGGAGTTACGCTGTTCGATACGGGCGAGTTGTACGAGGCCGAAACCTGCCTCAACCGGGCGGTGGCGCTGAGCCCCCGGCTGTTCAAAGCGTGGTATAACCGGGGCAAGTGCCGGCTGCTGCGAAAACAGTACGAAGAAGCGGTTTCCGACCTGCTCCGGGCGGCTGACATCAAATCCGACCATGCCGCCGTGCACGACTACCTGGCCGAAGCCTACCTGCACCTGGGCGATGCGAGTTCGGCGCAACACCACCGGGAGATTGCCGAGGAATTGCGCGAGCAGAAGAACCGGCCGAAAGAATAAGTCCGGTGTCTTTCCGTTATCCGGCTCGACGGTTGTACCCGGCATCGGAAAAAACGAATCCCGGCACCCGGAAAGCGGGTTGAACTTCGTTCTGCCGGAATTCCTGTGCTACAGAACCTGGCACGTATAGATGGAAAAATGTCCCCGTTTAATTTCGTTATACGGAAGTTCCTGTTTGGTCGCATTCGGAGTAAAGCCCTCCTGTACCCGAACCGTTTATTTATCCGGAATTTTTTCTGCCTGAAAAACATACTTTCCCGTTTTACCGGTCGTTTGCAAGCAGGATGCGGTATGTTTTCCGGAAGTGTGCCGGGAAAAGGGAGTTTGTACGGCATCCGAATCCTGTTTCATGCTGCAAAAAAGATCGTCCGACCCGGGCATTTCACCCGTCCGACCCGGGGCGGACGGATGGTCTCCCTGGGTCGGACAAGTGGTCGCCCCGGGTCAGACGATGTTTTTCCCGGCAAGAACGTACTTTTTTCCCGTGCGGAAAGAAATATTCCGTAACGGTACGGCGGTTTGTTTTCGGTACGGCTTATTCCGCCGCCTTTTCCGCCGGTTCCTGTTTTTGTTTGAGGTATTCGTAAATGGCGAGTTGCGCCCGGGTCTTCACCGGGTTATCGTCGCGCTTGAAGCAGTTGCGCAAGTCCCCGTCGATAAAGCACGCCTTGGTATTGTCGCGGAGCTGGATGTGCAGGATGTCTACGATTTCCTGCCGGTTCACCGGGTCGAGCACCGGAAAAGCCGTTTCGATGCGGCGGTTCAGGTTCCGTTTCATCCAGTCGGCCGACGAAAGGTAAACCTCTTCCCGCCCGTCGTTATGGAAATACCATACCCGGGCATGCTCCAGGAACATATCCACCAGCCGCGTAATCCGGATGTTCCGGCTGTACGGCTGTTCCGGAACGAGGCAGCAGATACCCCGTACAATCAAATCTATTTCCACGCCGTTTTCGCTGGCCCGGTACAGGGCGTCGATCATCGCCGGGTCGTGCAGCCCGTTCATCTTGAGGATGATGCGTCCTTTCCTTCCGGCTTTTACGTACGCTATTTCCCGCTCTATTTTTTCGAGCAAGCCCGGTACCATGTTGAATTGCGCTACCAACAGGTGCGTGAAGCCGGTGTTTTCGCGGTGTCCTTCGAGGATGGAAAACACCCGGTTCACATCGTCGATAAGTGCCGGGTCGGAAGTAAGGAGCGCCATGTCCGAGTAAATGCGGGCGGTTTTCTCGTTGAAATTTCCGGTGCTCAGGTAGGCGAAGTTCCGTTTCCGCCTGCCGTCTTTCGGGCCTTTCCGGAGGATAACGGCTACCTTGGCATGCACTTTCAGCCCCGGGATGCTGTAAATGATTTTGATGCCCGCATTTTTCATCCGTTCGGCGGTAAGCAGGTTCTGCTCTTCGTCGAACCGCGCTTTCAGCTCTACGAACACCGTTACTTTCTTCCCGTTCTGGGCGGCGCTCACGAGCGTGTTGATTACGGCCGAGTTCTCGGCTACGCGGTACTGGGTGATTTTGATTTCTTCCACTTTCGGGTCGAACGCGGCTTCCATCAGGAAACGGATCAGGTAATCGAACGACTGGTAGGGGAAGTGCAGCAACACGTCTTTTTTCTTTACCACCCGGAATACCGACACCGTTTCGTCGAGGTAATTCACCCGGATGGGCGCGAGGGGCGCGGCCGTGAGGCTTTTCCCTACCGGATTGGGCAGCTTGGCCAGGTCTTGCAGGTTAAGGTAGCGGCCGCCCAGCACGAGGTCGTCGGGCGAAATGGAAAAGGTATCGCAGATAAACGCCAGGAAGTCGGCCGGCATGTTCCGGTCGTACATAAACCGGCTCAGGGCGCCTATTTTCCGTTTCTTGAGCTTCTTGAGCAGTTTTTCCACTAAGTTTCCGGTTTCGTCTTCGATGTATATATCGGCGTCGCGCGAGATTTTGATACTGTAGCAACTGTCGATGGCGTATCCCGGGAATATCTCCGGCAGGTTGGCCTTGATGATGTCGTCGATAAACATCATGTAGTATTTCCCTTCGTGTTCGGGCAGCTCCACGATGCGCGGCACCTTGGCGTACGGTATTTTCATAATGGCGTACTGGTATTCGGGCGACACCAGCCACGAGGCGTTCTTGTGCGGTTTCTTGGTCATGCGGATAACCAGGTACAGCCGGTTATCGCGGATGAAGGTGCGGATGTCGCCTTTCGAAATCATCACCGGTTGCAGGAACGGGAATACTTCTTCGTTGAAATAGGTATGGATAAATTCGCGGTGGAACTCCTGCGGCTTTTCGGTTTGGTACAGGTAGATGTCGTGCCGGTCGAGGGCGCGCATCACTTCCGAGAAGATACGGTAATACTCGTTTTGCTGCCGGCTTACTTCGCGGTTGATGGCGTCGAGCGCTTCCTGGGCCTCGGTGATGCTTTCGTCGCTGTATTTCTTTTTCAGGATGACGCCCCGGTGGTCGGCCACGCGGATTTCATAAAATTCTTCCAGGTTCGACGAGTAGATGGAGAGGAACTTGATACGTTCGAACACGGGCAGCGATTCGTCTTCGGCTTCCAGCAGTACGCGGTAGTTGAACGACAGCCAGCTGATGTCGCGTTTGAAGTATCGGTATGAATTATCCATAATGTATCGAGTTGGTTTCGGTAAATATACTTACTTTTGGTCAGGAAAAGAAAAAGCGATGAAAAAAATAGGACTTCTTTCGGATACGCACGGGTATTGGGACGACCGGTATGCTACTTACTTCGCCGAATGCGACGAAATATGGCATGCAGGCGACATCGGCTCGGCCGAACTGGCCGGCCGGCTCGAAGAGCTCAAGCCTTTCCGGGCGGTATACGGCAATATCGACGGGCAGCCGGTACGCGGGCTGTACCCGAAAACCGCCCGTTTCCGGGTGGAAGACGTGCAGGTGTTGATGACGCATATCGGCGGCTATCCGGGCCGTTACGAACCGGAGGTGCGTGAGGAGCTGGCCGAAACGCATCCGCAGTTGTTTATCTCGGGGCACTCGCACATCCTGAAGGTGATGTTCGACAAAAAGCTGGGTTGCCTGCATATCAACCCGGGCGCGGCGGGGAAGTACGGCTTCCACAAGGTGCGTACGCTGGTGCGGTTCGTTATCGACGGCGGCGCGGTACGCGATTTGGAGGTAATCGAATTGAGTTGAAGGGGGCGTTTTTTACTTTTTATTGTGCATTGCTTCCGGCAAGCGTATCGAACTGCTGCGCCAGCAGGATGGTGCTTTGCAGGTACGGAAATTCCTTTTCGAAGTAACCGCTGAAAATTCCTTTCCCCAGGTTATCTTCTATTTGCCGTACCGTCCACAGCTTGCCGCCCCTTCCTTCCGGCAATACCAGCCGGTTCCATTCTTCTTCCGAGCGGATAGAAAGCGCATACAGCGAAACCAGGTGCTTGGCCACTTCGTTTTCGTACACGTATTTTATCAGGTACCGGGGCTTGTTATCGGGCGGAAAGCGGTATTCGTCTTCCATTTCCTTTACCGTGTCTTCCAGGGTATGGTGGAAAAGTACGTATTTATGATAAGGATAATCGAGTAACTCGGGCGATACCACTTCGTCTTTGCCGCGCTTTTCGAGGTACAGCATGCCGTTGTACAGCAA
>DBGBSM010000389.1:0-3998 GCA_048468815.1 Parabacteroides sp. | reverse complement strand
GCCGTGAGCACCGCCTCGTGGACCGACATACAGGTTCCCGGCAACTGGGAAGTACAAGGACACGGCGTTGCCATCTATACCAACCACGGATACGAGTTCAAGCCCCGTAACCCGCAGCCGCCGCTGTTGCCCGAAGCCAATCCTGTAGGCGTTTACCGGCGCGACATCGAGATTCCCGCCGGCTGGGACGGACGCGACATTTACCTGCATATCGCCGGCGCCAAATCCGGTTTGTACGTTTACCTCAACGGAAAAGAAGTGGGCTACAGCGAAGACTCGAAAAATCCCGCCGAGTTCCTCGTCAATTCTTACCTGCAACCCGGAAAAAACGTGCTTACCCTGAAAATTTTCCGCTGGAGCACCGGCTCGTACCTCGAATGCCAGGATTTCTGGCGCATGAGCGGAATCGAGCGCGACGTGTACCTGTATGCGCAACCGAAAACCGCCGTGAAAGACTTCCGGGTGGTTTCGACCTTGACCGACGATTACGCCGACGGCATTTTCCGCCTGGGCGTAGACGTGAAAAATACGAACGCCGCACTGAAAAACGTGAACGTTGGCTACGAGTTGCTGGATGCATCCGGAAAAGCGGTAGCCTCGGAAAACCGCACCGTCACGGTAGAAGGAAATACGTTTAAAACGACCGATTTCTCCGCCCGGCTGGCCGATGTAGCCCAGTGGACATCGGAAATGCCCAACCTGTACAAATTATTGATTACGGTTAAAGAAGGCGACCGGGTGCAGGAAATCGTGCCTTTCCGCGTAGGATTCCGTAAAATCGAAATCCGGCAGATTGCCGAAAAAGACGCCAACGGGCGCCCTTATACTGTGCTGACGGTAAACGGGCAACCCATTAAGCTGAAAGGCGTAAACATCCACGAGCATAACCCCGAAACCGGCCATTACGTAACCGAAGAGCTGATGCGCAAGGATTTCGAGCTGATGAAACGGAATAACCTCAACGCCGTGCGGTTGTGCCATTACCCGCAAGACCGGAAATTCTACGAGTTGTGCGACGAATACGGCCTGTACGTATACGACGAAGCCAACATCGAGTCGCACGGGATGTATTACGACCTGCGCAAAGGCGGCACGCTGGGCAATAACCCCGAATGGCTCAAACCGCACCTCGACCGCACGATGAACATGTACGAGCGTAACAAGAATCATCCGTCCGTAACCATTTGGTCGTTGGGGAACGAAGCCGGCAACGGCTACAATTTCTACCAAACCTACCTGTGGGTGAAAGAAAAAGACAAGAGCCTGATGAACCGCCCCGTCAACTACGAGCGGGCGCAATGGGAATGGAACTCCGATATGTACGTGCCCCAGTACCCGAGTGCGGAGTGGCTCGAAGAAATCGGCCGCGAAGGAAGCGACCGTCCGGTGGCGCCGTCGGAGTACGCGCATGCCATGGGTAACTCAACCGGTAACTTATGGGATCAGTGGCAGGCCATTTATAAATACCCCAACCTGCAAGGCGGCTTTATCTGGGACTGGGTAGACCAGGGTATTTTGGAGAAAGACGAAAACGGCCGCCTGTATTATACCTACGGCGGCGATTACGGCGTAAACGCCCCCAGCGACGGTAACTTCCTGTGCAACGGGCTGGTAAATCCCGACCGCGACCCGCATCCGGCGATGGCCGAGGTGAAATACGTGCACCAGAACGTGGGCTTCGAACCGGTAGACGCTGCCGCCGGAAAAGTAAAAATTACCAACCGGTTCTACTTTACCGACCTGTCGAAATACACGGTGAAGTACCGGGTAACGGCCAACCATAAAACGGTGAAGGAAGGAAAGCTGGCGTTGAGCCTGGCGCCGCAAGCCTCCGAAGTGGTAACCGTTCCGGTAAGCTCGCTCAAGGCGCAGCCCGGCGTGGAATATTTTATTAACTTCGAAGTGCTTACCCGCGAACCCGAACCGCTGATTCCGGCCGGCTACGTAATCGCTTACGACCAGGTAAAAGTGCCCGTCGCTGCAGAAAAGAAACCGTATGCCGCCAACGGCCCCCGGCTGACAGTGGATGACGCCGCCGGACAGGTTACCGTTTCCTCGCCGGCCGTACGGTTCGTTTTCGATAAGAAAAGCGGCTTGGTTACCTCGTACCGGGTACGCGGCGTGGAATACTTCAAAGACGGATTCGGCATCCAGCCCAACTTCTGGCGCGCGCCGAACGATAACGACTACGGAAGCGGCATACCCAAACGCTTGCAGGTGTGGAAACAATCGAGCAAAGATTTCAATGTGGTGGATTGCCAAGCCGGAATGGAAGGCGATAAAGCCGTGCTTACGGTGAACTACCTCTTAGCTGCCGGCAACTTGTACGTGATACGCTATACGGTTTATCCGTCGGGCGTGGTGAATGCGGCGGTACGGTTTACATCCACCGATATGCAGGAAGCACAAACCGAAGTATCCGAAGCCGCCCGTACGGCTACCTTTACACCCGGACGCGAGGCTGCCCGGAAAGCGGCCGCCTCGCTGAATGTGCCGCGTATCGGCGTGCGTTTCCGCTTGCCGGCCACGATGAACCGGGTGCAGTATTTCGGACGCGGCCCCGAAGAAAACTACATCGACCGCAAATACGGCACGTTGGTAGGCTTGTATAGCACCACGGCCGAGGAAATGTATTACCCGTACGTGCGCCCGCAGGAGAACGGACACCGGTGCGAAACGCGCTGGGTTTCGCTTTCGCCTGCCAACGGCAGCGGCCTGGCTGTAATCGCGGATAGTTTGATCGGGTTCAACGCCTTGCGTAACTCGATAGAAGATTTCGATTCGGAAGAAGCGCTTCCGCACGATTACCAGTGGAGCAATTTCACTCCCGAGCAAGTGGCGAACCACAACGAAGCCGAAGCGAAGAACGTGTTGCGGCGGATGCACCACATCAACGACATCGTGCCGCGCGACTTCGTGGAGGTATGCGTGGATATGAAGCAACAAGGGGTTGCCGGATACGATAGCTGGGGCGCCCCGGTACAACCCGGGTTTACCATTCCGGCCAACCGCGAATACAACTGGGGCTTTACGCTGGTGCCGGTCGGTAACGCATCGAAAGCGGCTGCTGCGGCTGCCATGAAATACTGATACGCTCCGGATTTTTAAACACAGAGACACGGAAACACAGCGATTTTCGATGATTGTAAATCGATTCTCTGTGACTCCGTGTCTCTGTGTTTTATCTTTTTTCAGTCCGGCTTACGGATTGGTAATGGCTACCACCTGGCTGTTCGCCGGGTCGGCTACGTACAGGATGTCGTCCATGAAAGCGATGTCGCTTGCATTTTTAATCGGCGTATCCAATACCATGTAGTCGATGGCTTTGGTATCCATGTTGATTTTGGCGATTCCCGAAGGCGACCAGTTGGTTACATACATCGTATTGTTGTCGGGCGACATGGTGATGCTGTAATATTGTCCGGCGTCGGTAATGAACTTTTGCGGTACCGGTTGGTCGAAGTCCGAAATGTAGTAAATTACGTTCTCGGCCGTTGCATCGCCTTTGGCCGGAGCCGAAGTGATGTACATCACGTCGTTTTGTATAATCGCGTCGTTGGCCCCCGGAACCTGGGCGAACAATTTCGGCCGTACGGTATTCATCTTGTCCATATCGGCGATGTCGATGGCGTAAATATTGCCCGTATTGGCTACGGTGGCATACAACGTATTGCCGTCGGCTACCAGGTTGGTAATATTCATGTCGCCTTGCGGAAAGCGGATAACCTGCGGTTTGTCTCTCGGCTTGTCCATGTCGTACACCACGATTTTGTTCCCGTCGCCAATGAACAGGTAATCGTTTTTGCTGTACATGCCTTTAGGCGCCGATAACGTCCCGTCGGCCGGAATCAGGATAACGGTACTGTCGTTCTGGTAAGAAACGATGTAGCCTTGTCCGTTCGTATTCATCGGGTCCATTTTGGAGCCGCCGTAGTTCGAGATAAGCAGTTTGCCGTTCGTGGGATAGATGCTTTCGCAGAAACTGAGCTGGTCGGAAA
>DBGBSM010000388.1:0-26193 GCA_048468815.1 Parabacteroides sp. | reverse complement strand
TGGCCAGGAAAGCCGATTTGAGCTTATCGGAAAGTTCGGCTTTTTCCTTCAGTTCTTTCAACTCCCGAATCATCTTTTCCCACTTCGTATTGTCGATTTTAATACCCGTATAACGGATTACGCGACCCTCCTTATCGCTCTCTACCGGTACTCCCGCAATCAACAAGGTACGCCATTCCGCATCCCATTTGGTTTTCGAGCGATACTCGAAATTAAAATCCCGGTTCGTTCCTTCCAACATCCACCCGATCACTTCCTGCACGCGGCCGGTATCACCGGGATGAGCTGCGACGAGGTACTCTTCCGGAGTAATCGGCTTATCGGAACAAAAATCGTTTACTGGGTCGTTGAACGCTTTGAAACGCTTCGTGCGCACGTCGAAATCCCAGTACGACATACCGATGGTTTTGAAAGTAAGCTCTATTTTGTAATTCCGCTCTTTGAGCTCCCGGTTCAATTGTTGCAACCGGGGAATATTTTGCCTGAACCCGGTAAAACGAATGATACGCCCCTCCTCGTCCCGTTCGAAAGGAACCCCCATAATATCGTAATACTGCCAGGTATCGTCGTATTTGGTTCGCATGCGACACGTGAAACTGATACGGAGGTCGCGTCCCTCCATCAACGGGCGTATCGCCTCGTACGAAGCAGCCCGGTCTTCAGGATGAATCACATCCATATATTCGTCGACCGTTACCAGGCGCTCGCTTACATAATCGTTTACCGGGTCGTTATACGACTCGAATTTTTGGGTATGCACATCGAAATCCCAGTGGATAATATTGCTTACTTTCATCGCAAGCTCGCGTTTTGCAGTTAAGTCTTGTGTTTTCTTTTCCAGCAACAACCGCTCCGTTACATCGAGTTGCGTGCCCACGATTTGTACCTTTCCGAAATGCTCGGATAATCGCATCCGCCACTCGTACGAACGGTATCGCCTCTCCCCTTCATCGTAAAGACGCAACGTGATATGCCCTACCGGAATTTCTTTCTTTATCAACCGGAAGAAAAGCCGCTCTATACCTATCCGGTCGGCGGGATACGCCAAAGCGAGCAGTTCTTCCCACAAAAGTCCCGCTTTCATCGCAGTATTTCCGTATACCGTACTGAACGTTTTTTTATGCACATCGTATACCCACGACGACATATCGGCCGCATCCATCGCCATTTCCAGGTTTTTTTTGGTTTCTTCGGTACGGTACTCGGCTTCTTTAGCCGCCGTAACATCGTTGGCAAGCAAGATATGCCCGATAACCGCCCCGCTTTTACCCCGGATAGCAATGATACGGACCTCGTAAATCATAATACTCCGGTTATGCGAAGGAAAGTAGCCCTCCTGTTTAATCCGGGCGAAATCATATTCGAACTCCAGCAGGATATCTTCGCCCGAACGGATTTTTGCCTCGAGCGCCTCGTCTACATAGGGGCTTTGAAATAAGTTCACCCGATTCACTACCGTATCTCGGTTCTCCACCCCGTACATACGCAGCGCATGCTCGTTGATACTGCGTAAAATCCCGTTCGCATCGTAGATTTCGATTCCCACCGGTAAACGGGAATATATACTCCGCGTAAATAGAAGTTGGTCTTGTATCAACTCAGCGATTTCTTCTTCGCGGGAAAAAGCGTCGTTTCCCGGAAAAGTCGTTTCATCGTGTTCCATGTTCCCTATGTTTATCTGTATCCCTGTAACCTGTACGTTTTATCTGTAGATTGTGTATAGGAAGACTTCCGAATCAAGCCTCCGCCCGGTCTGTTTCTTAATGAGCAAATATAAAGCGATTAAACAATGCAAAAAAATTAAAGTAAAAAACCGGGAAATAAACTGAAAAGAAGAGATGCGAAGCGTAGTATCTGGTTTTATTTTTTCCGCTCCACAATGTAATCGGCCAGTTCTACCAAACCGGCTTTCGCCGGCGAGTCGGGAAAATCGCCTAATATACCGACAGCCCGGTCGCGATACGCACGCATTTTTTCCTCGGCGTATTCGATGCCTTTATGTTCTTTGGCCAGGCTAATCAGCGAATCGATATTCTCTTCGGTAAAATCCTTGTTCCGCAACATTTCGCAGCAAGCGGCGCGCACCCCGTCGGGGCAATGCTCCAGGGCAAACAACAGCGGCAAGGTTACTTTACCCTCGCGTATATCGTTACCGGTAGGTTTCCCGATGTCGGCGTCGCGGAAATAATCGAATATATCGTCTTTGATTTGAAAAGCATAGCCCAGGTTTTCGCCGAACATACGGAACCGGTTTACCGTTTCGGCATCGGCTCCGGCCGTAATCGCACCTATTTCGGTGCACGCCGAGAGCAATACGGCCGTTTTCTTCCGGATTACCTGCATATACCGCTCCTCGTCGAGAATCACTTCGCGCGCCGTTTCCAACTGCTTGATTTCACCGTCCGACAAATCGCGCCCCAGGTTCGATACGATACCGACGATGCGTAAATCCTGGGTAGCTATCGAACGAATCAAGGCGGTAGAAAGTACATAATCGCCCACCAACACCGCAATCTTGTTATCGAACAAGGCATTTACCGAAGGCACTCCCCTACGCTGCCTCGTTTCGTCGATTACATCGTCGTGAATAAGCGTTGCCGTATGGAGCAACTCCAGTAAAATAGCGGAACTGATGCTGTTGTCGGTAACCGCTCCGCATGCGCGGGCGGTAAGCAGTAACAATAACGGACGGATATGCTTGCCTGAAGAACGCTGCAAATGGTCGATAGCCGACTGAAGGGTACGCGTATCGCTTTTCAATGCGTCCGCGAACTCCCGATTGAAACGCTCGAGCTCATCCTTAACCGGTTCTTCTATTTTTATTCGTCTATCCATAGTGCAGAAAGATGTGCAAAAGTAGCAAAAACTTACGAGTAAGCACATTTTTTCGTACATTTACCCGGATTTAGGATTCTAAAACGTGTTAAAAACGATGAAGTTATTTCTAATAGATGCGTATGCGCTTATATATAGGTCGTACTACGCTTTTATCAAAATGCCGCGAATCAACTCGAAGGGAGTGAACACTTCGGCTATTTTCGGGTTCGTCAATTCGCTGGAAGACGTGTTGAAAAGGGAAGCGCCTTCGCACATCGCCGTGGCTTTCGACCCCTCGGGCCCCACTTTCCGCCACGAGGCCTTCGAACAATATAAAGCGCAACGGGAAGAAACGCCCGAAGTAATCCGGTATTCCGTTCCCATCATCAAAGACATCATCCGGGCCTACAACATCCCGATACTCGAAGTGCCGGGGTTCGAAGCCGACGACGTAATCGGCACCATAGCCGGCAAAGCGGCCGCCGAAGGGTTCAACGTATATATGATGACGCCCGACAAGGACTACGGCCAACTGGTAGCCGACCGCATTCGGATGTACCGCCCGCGCTTCGGCGGCGGATTCGATACGCTCGGACCCGAGGAGGTAAAACAGAAATACGGAATCGAATCGCCCTTGCAGGTAATCGACCTGCTCGGCCTGATGGGCGACTCGTCGGATAATATTCCGGGATGCCCGGGCGTGGGCGAAAAAACGGCGCAGAAGTTGATTGCCGATTTCGGAAGCATCGAGAACCTGTTGGAAAATACCGCACAGTTGAAAGGTGCCCTCAAGAAAAAGATCGAGGAGAACAAGGAGCAGATTATTTTCTCCAAATTTCTCGCTACCATTAAAACCGATGTGCCGGTAGCGTTCGACGCAGCGCAATGCGTGATGGCTCCCGCCGACGAAGAGAAATTGGCGGCCTTATTTACCGATTTGGAATTTAAAACTTTTCTTAACAGACGCACCAACGATACCGTGCGGAAAAGCCAACCGGGTACGCCCTTTCAAGGCTCTCTCTTTGCAGAATTCGAAGCCAAGGATACGGTTGCTCCGGAATATTCCGCTCTCAGCGACTTAACGAGTACCCCTCACGTATACCATCTTATTGATACAGAGCAAAAAAGACTTGAATTTGCGGCTATTTTGAAGAGCTTGGAAAATTTTGCTTTCGATACGGAAACCGACAGCCTCGACCCCATCTCGGGCGGATTGGTGGGCATGTCGTTCGCTTTTAAGGAAAACGAGGCATACTACGTACCGGTTCCGGAAAACCGGGAAGAAGCCGATGCGGTACTGGCCCCGTTCAAGGAAGTGCTCGAAAACCCGCAGATAAAAAAAATCGGGCAGAACATCAAGTTCGACATCATGGTGCTCCGCAAATACGGCATCCGGGTGCAAGGCCCCCTATTCGACACGATGATCGCCCATTACCTGCTGAACCCCGAATTGCGCCACAACATGGATTACCTGGCCGAAACGTATTTGCAGTACAAAACCATCGCCATCGAGGAACTGATAGGCCCCCGCGGGAAAAACCAGCTTTGCATGCGCGACGTACCGGTAGAGAAAGTGTACGAGTATGCCGCCGAAGATGCCGACATCACGCTGAAGCTGAAAAATTACCTGGAGCCGGAGTTGAAAAAGGAAAATCTCGAAACGCTTTTCTACGAAATCGAAATGCCGCTGATTTACGTACTGGCGGAAATGGAGCTCACGGGAGTGAAAGTGGATACGGCTGCCTTGAAACAATCGTCGGTAAGCATGACGAAAGAACTGGCCGAAATGGAACAGGAAATTTACCGGCTGGCCGGAACGGAGTTCAACCTCAATTCGCCGAAACAGGTAGGCGAAGTGTTCTTCGACAAGCTGAAAATTGCCGACAAGCCGAAGAAAACCAAATCGGGCAGCTACATCACCAGCGAAGACGTGCTCGAAAAGTTGCGCAGCAAGCATCCGGTAGTAGGCAAGCTGCTGGAATACCGGGGGTTGAAAAAGCTGCTCGGCACGTACATCGACGCACTGCCGGAACTGATTCATCCGGAAACCGGAAAAATCCATACTTCGTTCAACCAAACGGTAACGGCTACCGGACGGCTCAGCTCCACGAATCCGAACTTGCAGAACATCCCCATCCGCGACGAGATAGGGCGCGAAATACGCAAAGCGTTTATCGCCGACAGCGAGGAGTGCATCTTTTTCTCGGCCGACTATTCGCAAATCGAGCTCCGCATCATGGCGCATCTCAGCGGCGACCGGCACATGATCGACGCTTTTAATTCAGGGGCCGACATCCACGCCGCCACGGCATCGAAGATTTACAGCCTACCCCTCGACTCGGTAACGCAGGATATGCGGCGGAAAGCGAAGACGGCCAACTTCGGAATCATCTACGGCATCTCGATTTTCGGTCTGGCCGAGCGGCTCAATATCCCGCGCGGCGAAGCGAAAGAGCTGATCGACGGGTATTTCGCCTCGTATCCCCGCATCAAAGAATACATGGACGAGAGCATCGAGGTGGCGCGGAAAAACGGTTTCGTAGAAACGGTATTCAACCGGAAGCGTTTCCTACCCGACATCAATTCGCACAACGCAGTGGTACGCGGGTACGCCGAGCGCAACGCCATCAACGCGCCTATCCAGGGGAGTGCGGCGGATATTATCAAAATCGCGATGGTACGCATCTTCAACCGGTTCGAAAAGGAGGGGCTGAAAAGCAAGATGATTCTTCAGGTGCACGACGAACTGAACTTCAACGTGTACAAAGACGAAGCGGAACGGGTGAAGCGTATCGTGCTGGAAGAAATGGAAAACGCCTATAAATTGCAGGTTCCGCTGATTGCGGATTGCGGCGAGGGAACCAACTGGTTCGAGGCGCACTGACGGGCGAACGCCAAGTTAGCCGGAAGCATAGAAAAACGGGGGATGGAACAGGGGCAATCAAGCTCTTTCCATCCTCCGTTTTCCGGTTTATCCCTTTTATGCACCGCAGAAAGTGTCAACCGAAACAGCGTTTTAATTTTGTTTCGCAAATGGAGTTTAATTATAAGCATTTAATCTACAAGTTGTTCGCAGTAAAGGAGGCACATCGTAGTTATCGTGAGAACTTTTGACAATTATCAAAAGTTCTCACCACAATTATGAAAAGTACTTTTCATAATTATCGAAAGTACTTTTCATAACTGTCAAAATAAAATAGTTCGACGCAGAACCAGTATATTCCATAGCAGTGCCTTCGTTTTCCTCATCGCTGTTCTTTCCGTCTTCCACGAATCCAACACCTTTCCTCCCTCCTTTTCTTCCCAAAACAAGGATAAACCGAAAAAACACTGCGCACCCCGATAATCCACTCTCCTATTCTCTTTCAGAGATTCAGTTGCTTTCCGGTAAATTTTGCTATATTTGTACGAAAGGGAACCGCCTTACAATTCCGGAGAAACCCGGAAGGGCGTTTATTTTCCCCGTAACCCTCCAACCCCCGGCCTTATGACGGAATATATTCTTCTCGGCACCGCACTGATCCTGGCTGGCTTATTCAGCCGGAAATACCCCGACGCCATTACCCGCGCCCTGATGTTCGTTTCGCGCCACCCCATGCGTATCGAAAGGTGGCACTTCGTATGGCGCTTTTTCGGAAAATACCTCATTATCGGCGGCATCGTACTGGCCGCCGCCGGCATTTACCTGCACTTCGCACACGCTTATCTCTGAAAAACTCTCCGGCAACCCGCTACGCTTTGCTCCGGATAGACAGGGCAGCAACCGTTTTTTTGCCAAAGCCGAAAAGGGTTGTAAACCATACCTCGCCGCTTTCCGACCCTTCTGCCGGAAACATCTGCCGGCAAAACCCGCCGGTATTCCTTCTTCTCTCCGGTACGGTTCGGAAAAATCCGTAAAAAAAGACACCTTTACCAACCCGTTTTCCCGGGAGTTGTTATACTTTTGCCGTCCGAAAAAAACGGAAATATGAAAAAAAGCCTGATTGCATTGGCGTTCGGCACTTTAGCGCTGGGAATCGCCGAATTCGTTATGATGGGCATCCTGCCCGAGGTAGCCCGGGCGCTCGGATTGCCTATCGCCACCGCCGGACACTTTATCTCGGCATACGCTATCGGCGTATGCGTAGGAGCGCCCGTACTGACGCTCGCCCGGAAACTTCCGCTCAAGCATATCCTGCTCGCCCTGGTAGCCCTTATGATGACAGGCAACCTGTTTGCCGCCCTGGCACCGAACTACTGGACCTTGCTATGCGCCCGGTTCGTATCGGGGCTGCCGCACGGAGCTTACTTCGGCGTCGGCTCCATCGTAGCGGAAAAGCTGGCGCCGAAAGGAAAAGGTTCGGAAGCCGTATCCATCATGATTGCCGGCATGACGGTAGCCAACCTCTTCGGCGTACCGTTAGGCACCGCCCTGAGCAGCGCGTTCTCATGGCGGGCGCCGTTCTTTCTCGTAAGCGTATGGGGCCTTATCGTATTGTACTACATCGCCCGGTGGGTACCGCACGTAGAAGGCTTGCCCGATACCGGCTTCAAGGGGCAGTTCCGGTTTCTCGAATCGCCGGCGCCGTGGCTGTTACTCCTGGCTACGGCCCTGGGCAACGGGGGTGTATTCTGCTGGTATAGCTACATCAGCCCCTTGCTTACGAACGTATCGGGCTTCTCCTCTTCCGCTATCACGCCCCTGATGATGCTGGCCGGATTCGGCATGGTAGCCGGCAACCTGATAAGCGGTCGCCTTTCCGACAAGTATTCCCCGGCGCCCGTGGCCGCTTTCGTACAAGCATGCCTGTTCGTTTTCCTGTTGCTGATTTTTCTCCTGGCCTCGAATCCCTGGATTTCGGCTACACTGATGACGCTTTGTACCGCCGGGCTTTTCGCTCTTTCGAGCCCGCAACAGGTATTGATTATCCGGCATTCGCCCGGAGGCGAAATGTTGGGTGCGGCCAGCGTGCAGATGGCTTTCAACTTAGGTAACGCACTGGGCGCTTACTGCGGAGGCCTGCCGTTACAAGCCGGGTTAAGTTACCGGTATCCGGCACTGGTAGGGGCGCCGTTCGCCTTGATAGGGTTTATCCTGCTTACCGTATTATATAAGAAATTCGAGAAGGAAAAGCAACCGAGGTAAAAAACATCGGGCGAACCGTTAACGGGATATAACAATTTCAGTATCTTTGTGAATTAAAACATACTACCCAGATAAGGGCGCCCCGGCGTAAACGAAACAAAGCTTGCCTTTGTATCCGGCTTGACTTTATTTCAGGGTTTATTCATTATTCAACAGAGCATACAAATAACATTTATCATTCAATCATGGACGAATACTTCTATTTAGATGCGGAAGGGAAACAACAGGGGCCTGTTCCGCCCAGCGACTTCCTTCGCCTCGGTATTACGCAAAGCACGCTGTTATGGAAAAACGGCATGGCAGGCTGGCAAGCGGCCGGTATGATTCCGGAACTGTCCGGATATTTCCAGCCTACTCCCCCGCCCCCTCCCAGCCATGTACCTCCTATGTCGCAACCGGCCGCATCCGTCAGCGCCGCGCAGCCCCCGGTGGAAAAGCCCGACAGTTTCTTAGTGTGGTCTATCCTCACCACCGTATTGTGCTGCCTGCCCTTAGGAATCGTAGCCATCGTTTACTCCACGAAGGTAGACCCGCTGTGGGATAAAGGGCAGTACATCGAAGCAGCCGAAGCAGCGAAGAGTGCGAAAACATTTTGTATCCTCTCGCTCGTTTTCGGGATCGTGGGAATTATCGGAGCATTCCTGATGGGAGCTTTGGGTGCTCTCGGTTCGATGTAAACCTTGGTTAAGAAACTGGCTATTCTCTCGGTTCTTACCGGACTGGCGCTACTGTATGCAGTAAATCCCGAACAGTCCGTTTTTGCGCCCAAATGCCCCTTTTACTGGCTTACAGGGTTGCAATGTCCCGCCTGCGGCACGCAGCGGGCCATTCACCAACTGCTGCACCTGCACGTAAAAGAGGCATTGGGGTATAACTTGTTTTTGCTCGTTTCGATGCCCTACCTCGCAGCCTTGGTATGGACGGAGTGGTTCGACCGTACCGGTCGCTTCGCCCGTTTGAAAAACTGGTGCCGCCATCCGTACGTTACCCGCACTTACCTGGTACTGTTGGTTATCTGGTGGGTGGGACGCAATGCGATACGGTATTTCTGACCCGCGCTTTATCCTCTATCCGGTTCGAAGCGCTTATCCGGTTTCCTCCCCCTACGCTATCTTTCGTTTTTATTCCGTATCTTTGCTTCAAAGAATCAAAACGAAGATAGGCGGCACCTCGGCATAACCAAACAAGTTTGCTTCTGCGCTCGGTTTGCACTATCTTTGCTTCGGAAAATAAAACGAAGAGGAGCCGTCAACCCGGAACACCCGGAAGGCGGCCGGAAAATAAAAACAATACCATCCATGAGTTTACAATGTGGCATCGTAGGGTTGCCGAACGTAGGCAAGTCTACCCTATTCAATTGTTTGTCGAATGCGAAAGCCCAGTCGGCCAACTTTCCTTTCTGTACCATAGAGCCCAACGTAGGAGTGATTACCGTGCCCGACGAACGGCTGAACAAGCTGGCCGAGCTGGTGAACCCGCAACGCATCGTTCCCACTACGGTAGAAATCGTCGACATCGCCGGGTTGGTGAAAGGAGCCAGCAAAGGCGAAGGATTAGGCAACAAGTTCCTGGCCAATATCCGCGAAACCGACGCCATCCTGCACGTATTACGCTGCTTCGACGACGATAATATCACCCACGTAGACGGCTCGGTAAACCCCGTGCGCGACAAAGAAATCATCGACTTCGAATTACAACTGAAAGACCTCGAAACCATCGAAAGCCGGATTGCCAAAGTACAGAAACAAGCACAGACCGGAGGCGACAAACAAGCCAAGTTAGCATACGACGTACTTTCGAAGTACAAGGTAGCGCTGGAGCAAGGCAAATCGGCGCGTACGGTAAAATTCGACACGAAAGACGAGCAGAAAATCGCGAAAGACTTATTCCTGCTTACCGATAAACCCGTGATGTATGTTTGCAACGTAGACGAAGCGAGTGCGGTAACAGGCAACCGGTATGTGGATGCCGTTCGCGAAGCGGTGAAAGACGAAGAGGCGGAAATCCTGGTAGTAGCCGCCAAAATCGAATCGGAAATCGCGGAGCTGGAAACTTATGAGGAACGGCAACTATTCCTGAATGAAATCGGGTTGGAGGAATCGGGCGTTTCACGACTTATCCGGTCGGCTTACCGGCTGTTGAACCTGGAAACTTATTTCACTGCGGGGCCGCAGGAAGTACGGGCATGGACCTACCTCAAAGGAAGCAAAGCGCCGCAATGCGCAGGCGTGATCCATACGGATTTCGAGAAAGGCTTTATCCGCGCCGAAGTAATCAAGTACGCCGATTATATCGCTTTAGGCTCGGAAAGCGCCGTGAAAGAAGCCGGGAAAATGAATATCGAAGGGAAAGAATACGTGGTGCAAGACGGGGATATCATGCATTTCCGGTTCAATGTATAAGTGCAGAAAGGCAGAACACGGAGGCACAGAGACACAGAGAATTAAAAGGGGAAAACAGGAAGATCGAAGAAAGATAATCCGAAAAATACCGGCGTAAAATCAAGACACTTCGGAAAGCCGGTATAACGGCCCGGAAATATCCGAACCCCACCAAGAGGCACAGCGACATCGAAAGGAATAAATAAGAAAATTTATCCTCCGTGTTTCTGTGCCTCTGTGTTTCCATCTTCGGCTCCGGAACCCTCAACCAGCCGGCGGCTGGTATTCCGGAGCAGCCTGTTCCGCCTCCTCCTTGTAAAACGCATACAAGGCCGTTTGCGAGCGGAACGGCGCTTCGCCCGGCACGCTCCACGGCAAGTTACGCCCGGTTCCGTCGACCGTACGCCCTTGTGCCGTATCCCGCAACCCGTAATCGACCACCCGCTTCAAATGCGCTTTTACAGCCGCGTCGTATACCGGAGCGAGCACCTCGATGCGGGTATCCAGGTTACGCGTCATCCAATCGGCCGAGCCGATAAAATACAATTCCTCGCCGCCGTTGGCAAAAATAAAGATACGCGAATGCTCCAGGTTCCGGTCGATAATCCCGTTGATACGGATACGGCCGCTTCCCAGCTCCTGCTCCGTTACCAACGAGCAATTACCCCGTACCAGGAAATCCATGTTCACTCCGGCGAAGGCAGCTTCGTATAACTCGGCAATCAACGCAGGGTCGGTGATGTGGTTCACTTTCGCCCGGATATAAGCCGGTTTTCCTGCACGCGCATTCCGGACTTCCTGCCGGATAAGCGCCGTTAACCGGTTACGCATGTCATTGGGCGAAACCAGCAACTCCTTGAACCGTACCGGCAGATACGGCTTTTCGATAAAGCCGAATACCGCATCCACCTCCTTTACCAGCGATTTCCGCGCCGTCATCAACGTAACATCCGTATACCGGGCGGCATTTCCCTCATGGAAATTGCCCGTGCTGATACAGGCTATATCGCCCTTTTTACTGCCGATATAAAGCAGCTTGGAATGGATTTTAAGCCCTTCCACTCCGAAAATCACCCGGATGCCCGCATCCTGCATCTGTTTCGACCAGTTGATATTCGACGCCTCGTCGAACCGGGCCAGCAATTCGATTACCACGGTAACCTTTTTCCCGTTCCGCGCCGCACCGATTAACGTTTTTACCACTTTCGAGTTACGCGCGAGCCGGTACAAAGTCATCCGGATGCTTTTTACGTCTTTGCTTACCGCCGCTTCGCGCAATATCCGCAGAAACGACGAAAAGTCGTGATAGGGATAATGCAGGAATAAATCCTGTTGCCGGATACGGTCGAGGATGCTTTCCGGTGACGTAAACACCGGCTGTACTACCGGCGGAAGCGGCGCGTATTTCAACCCGGGACATCCCACGTCGGGAAAACTCATCAAATCTTTCATATTATGGTACCGGCCGCCTGGCACCCGGGTATCCCAGCGGTCGATACGCAACATCCGGGTAATACGTTTCAGCAAAGCGGGGGGCATCGAAGCGTCGTATACCAACCGGATAGGCTCGCCTTTTTTCCGGCTTTTCACGCCTTTGGAGATTTTTTGCATCACGCCGTTACGCAAGTCGGTATCCAGCTCCATTTCCGCATCCTTGGTAAACTTGAAAGCGTAGGCCTCGTACGAAGTATAGTCGGTGCCCCGGAAAATATACGGCAGGCAGAACCGGATTACATCGTCGAGAAACATCAGCGATACTCTCCCTTCGCTGTCGGGTAACCGGATAAAGCGGCCGTATTCGCGTACTGGCAGTTCTATCAAAGCGAAATCCGGCTGCATTTCTCCGGCTCGCTCCGTACCGGAAGCCGTGAGGCTCACCGCCAGGTAAATCTCGTCGTCGGGTTGCTCGTCGAGTTGCCGGAGAGCCGACATAAACAAAGGGATGGTAGAGCCGCTTAACCGGCTATCGAACAAACGAACGATGTAATCGCCTTGTTCCTTAGTGAGTTCCGTTTCGTTTACCAGACAGATGTTTTCTGTTCGCAACTCGTTCGTTATTTCGGCGAAAGCCGTTTCGAATTCCTGCGAATAGCGCCGGTTGAGCCGGTTGATTTTCCGGAAAGCCCGGGCAGCCGCAGCCCGTTCGGTCCGGATCGATTTGTCGTCGTACCCGATAAGCCGGTTGAGCGTAGCCACCCGTACCCGGAAAAACTCATCGAGGTTGTTCGAATAAATTCCCAGAAACGACAACCGTTCCAGTAACGGCACGCCGGGTTTCCGGGCTTCCTGCAAAATCCGGTGATTAAAATACATCCAACTCACATCGCGCTCCACATAGAGCCGCAGCTTCGTTTTCTTTTTCGCTTTCATAGTGGCTACATCCTCTCTTCCCTCGAACGAATCCGCCGGTAAGCAGAACCGGCTCCGTCCGTACGGCAGCGTAACAGGTGTTCGGCTTTGGCTTATCCGGCGCGTCCGGTCTTTTCTTTTAACAAAAACCGGCGCAGCGGAGTTCTGAAAAAACGCCTCTCCGGTATCGCCTTATTCTCCGGAAAACCGTAACTTTGAAACTCAATGGAACCAGTGAGAGAATAAAGCCGGCCGCAAAGGATGCGTAAGGCAAAAACAAAAATATATCGACAACACCTACAGTAACGACTGATGAAAAAATACCTGTTAACAGCTTGTATCGGCCTATGGGCCATCGGTTCCCTTTACGCACAGCAACCGTTGAAGGCAGAACGAACGGAACCGCAACTTTCCGATATTTACACCCTCCTGGCAACGCTCGACATGCATCTGTTCCGTTTCGACCTGCAAGCGTTCTTACAAAACACATACCACGTCAGCTTATACATCGACGAACAGGAAAGCGGGCAGCCGCCCCGGCGCATACGCACCATGCGATTAGGAAAAAACGTACGGGACCTGAACGAAATCCCGGACGACAACCGGGAAACATTCCGCCGGCTCCATCAAATTCCGGAAGGTCGAAGCACCTGGGATGAAATCCGGGAAATCGCCTTGTATGTATCCAAACCGAACGATTCCACGGCCGTCATTACCGTGAACGTGCCGGAAGTGATGCAGGCGCGCCACGCCGTTAAACTACGTCCGGTAGCAGGCTCGGAACGAATTTATTACCAGGTTCGTCCGTTTTCGTTCGCCGAAGCGGAAACCAGCGACCGGACAGTCGTTCCGTTGCTTTTGTACGGCTCGGCCTGGATGGACACTACGCACAACGTGATTCGTTTTTGCGGTGAAAAAGAAATCGATCCGGCTATGCAAGCGCGTATCCTCTCCGACCTGCCGCATTATTACATCGTCGGAATCATATTCGAAAAGTCGCAGGAAAAAGAATAAAAACAGGTCGATAAACCATTCAAAATTTATAAAAGGAAAATTTAAACCGGCTCTAACTACAAGCATTCAATACCAGAATCGCTTCCGGGCCCATATTGAAAAGCAAGTCGGCGATGCTCAGGTTAGGCAGAAATCCGGATTTATCGCGGAACACCTGGTAATAAGGAACAGGCGTAAAAGCCGCGTCGTCGCCGCTATGCTTGGGACGAATCGCTTCCCGGAAATCGTTTTCGGGAGAAAGGGCATACGTATCGGTATAACGCACATCGGGGTGCATATCGAGCAGCGAGCACACCAAACGCCTCAGCTCTTCATTAAAATCCATCAGATACGTATATTTTTTTTCGTAGAACGGAGCGAAATCGTCGGCATAATATTCGAAAAAGGGAGTGGAGTTGTATGCCGATTTCAGCGCATTCCAGTGCAAATGCCGCCAGTTGCCGTGGTCGGAAATACGGATGTCTTTCGTCAGGCATTTCGGCGTATCCGGCTTTACTATCGGTACCGAGAGGCTCAACGGGCCGTCGGCAGCCGCAATGGTACACCGGTTGCGGTAGGTTTGCTTCAGGTAATTGTCGCAGGTTTCCAGCACGACGTGTTGCGCCCGGTACAACTTGCAATAATACTGTACCGGAGCCAGGTAAGCGGTAGTAAGATAAACGGTGTGCATCAGCGTACTCTGTTAAACAACCGGTTCCACCGGTACCCCTGTAATCCGCCTGCCGACGGGTCTTTACTCAGCCAGATCAACCACGCATTCCCTACTATCGCTTCTTCGGGAACGAAGCCGAGGTGTCGCGAATCGACCGCATCGAGGGTATTATCGGACAGTAACCAGTAATAATCGCGGTTAAAGAAAAAGAAAGTGGTTTCGCGACCGTCGACGAACAGCTTCCCGTCGCGAACGAAAACGCCCGGCCCCGCTTCCGACAAAATGATTTCCTGACAAGCCATCAGGGCGACCGGGTCTAACCGGTAAGCGCGCCCTTTGCGAGGCACTACGAGCTTATACTCCTCGACAGGCGCCGCCCGGAACCGGTCGTTTATAAAAGAGGGAACTTCGCTGCGAATCCGGTACTCCTCGAAAGGAGTCAGGCTGAATACGTACACGCTGTCGGTAAGCTCCGGCTCACGCACCGGAATATCCAGCCGACGCAATTGCGACAACAGTACGTCGCGTACGGAATTATCGACCGTATACCGCGCCAGGGCATCCGGCGACCTGGGCGCTTCCCGCCCGTTTACCAGTAACCGGCCGCCCGTCATTTCCAACGTATCGCCCGGCATGCCGATACAACGGCTCAGGAACAGCTTCCTGGCCGTGCTGTCTTTCCGCAACGGACTGGTGAAAAGAACCACCCCGTTCCGCTGGGGCGTACGCAACCCCGGTACTTTATTGACTAACACGAAATCGCCTGCCCATACCGCCGTTTCCATAGCCGGCGAAACGATGTGGCACGGTTCGAGCAAAAAGAAGCGTACCGGCAACACCACGACCAGGACAAGCACTACAATCTTGCCCCAACCGGATAATTTGCTCAGCCTGCTTTTCCGCCCGTTCATCCTTTTCTTCCGTTCAATCCGGGTGTACCGTTCGGAACATCCGGTTCCAGCGGATGCCGCCGTCGAACAAACTCCGGTCTTTATCCAGCGACAGCCAGATAAGAATCGGCTTGCCTACCACATGGTCTTCCGGAACGAATCCCCAACTACGCGAATCGGCCGAGTTGTGCCGGTTGTCACCCATCATAAAATAATAATCGTACTCGAACGTATACGTCGTTTCCGGCTTGCCGTCGATATACACCGTACCGTTTTTTACTTCCAGCGTATGGTTCTCGTAGTTCCGGATACACCGCTCGTAGAACGCCAGGTTCCGTTCGGTAAGCGCAATGGTAGCGCCACGCTCGGGAATCCACAGCGGCCCGAAGTTATCGCGCGTCCAGCCGGTTTCGTAGCCGGCGGGATAGGTAGAACCTCCCAGCACATCCGGCTCGATAGCCACCCGGGTAACGAAATTAAACTTTTTGATTTTGGCGAGCGCATCGGCCGTTAACGGCAACCGGTAAACGGTACCGTAGTCGCCCGGCGCTTTTTCCTCGAAACCCATATAAGGGAAATAAGGCGCATAATAGCCGTTGTTCGAGGCGATTTCGCGGTCGGCCTTGCTTACTTCCAGCATCCGGAACTGCTCGTCGGTAAAACGGGCGCCGTCGGTTTGCACGAAATACACGAACTGGGCTTTTTCGGGCGTAGGCAGCGCCTTCCCGTCGATATACACGATGTTATCGATAATCTGCAACGTATCGCCCGGCATCCCGATACAGCGCTTTACGTAGTTTTCGCGCTTATCCACCGGACGGTAAATAATATCGCCGAACGTTTGTTTGTCGAGCCAGAGGCGTTCGCGCCCCAACTGCGCCACCAACGTATAATAATCGGGATTCTGCACTTTCAGGGCTACCGTATCGCCCGCCGGAAAGTTAAAAACCACGATGTCGTTGCGTTTCACCTTTCCGAGCCCCTTGACCCGCTTGTAGCCCCATTCGGGCCAGTCGAGGTACGACTTGGTATTCAGGAAAGGAAGGGTATTTTGTACCAGCGGGAACGACAACGGGGTATTGGGCACCCGGGGGCCGTAACTCAACTTGCTTACGAACAGGTAATCGCCCACCAGCAACGACTTTTCGAGCGAAGAGGAAGGAATCTGGTAGTTCTGGAACACGAACAGGTTGATAAAATACACGGCAATCAGGGCGAACAGAATGTCGTCGACCCATTCGAGCGCATTGCGCACCTGCGGATTCTTCGATTTTTTCCAGGCGCCCCACGGAACATACCGGGTAAGGAAAATATCCGCCAGCACCACGAGGCCGAACAAAAGCCACAGGTTCTGCATCCAGATACAAAACAAAATATACAAAACGGCCGCTATCCCGAACTTAACCCATTGCTTGATCGTTATTTTTTTCATCGTCCGGGCGGTTTTAAAAGTCCAACATATCGTTCATCCCCAGGAAACCCTTTTTGCCGCAGGTAAACTCGGCCGCCAGTACGGCCCCCAGGGCAAACCCTTTCCGACTGGCCGCATCGTGCCGGATGGTTATCGAATCGGCTTCCGACTCGTATACCACTTCGTGGATGCCGGGCACTTCGCCTTCGCGTACGGCGCGGATAGCCACATCGGCTGGCGTTTCTTCCTTTTCCAGCGTCCACCGGCTCTTCCGGTCGATATTTCCGATAATTCCTTCGGCCAGCGTAATAGCCGTTCCGCTGGGCGCATCCAGCTTATGGATATGGTGTACCTCTTCCATCCGCACGTTATAGTCCGGAAAGCGGTCCATCATCTTCGCCAGGTAGCGGTTCAGGGCAAAGAAAATATTCACCCCGATGCTGAAGTTGGAGGCGTAGAAAAAGGTTTTCCCTTCTTTTTCGCATTTCTCCTTTATTTCGTCCAGGTGGTCGAGCCAGCCGGTGGTACCCGAAACAACCGGAACGCCGGCTTCGAAACACTTCGTATAATTAGCGAAAGCCGTGGCCGGCGTAGTGAATTCGATGGCCACATCCGCACTGCGGAACGCATCCGAGCCGAAAGCCTCCGGATTTTGAATATCTATGACGGCAACGATTTGGTGTCCTCTGTCCAATGCGATTTGCTCGATGGTTTTGCCCATCTTGCCGTAACCGATAAGCGCAATTTTCATATTTTCCGATATAAATTAGTCGTTTAGACCGCAAATATAGAGAAAATGAATTAGTTTTGCCACCCGAATCTTAACTATTGAACCGATGGAACGTTTATTACATTATGTTTGGAAATATAAATTGTACGGCGCCCCTCGCCTGACCACCACAGCCGGACAGCCGGTTTACGTACTCGACCCCGGCCTGTCGAATGGCAATGCGGGCCCCGGTTTCTTTAACGCCCGCATCCGGATAGGCTCCACGGTATGGGCCGGCAACGTGGAACTGAGCCTCAAAGCCTCCGACTGGATACGGAACGGACACCACACCGACCCGGCTTACGACTCGGTAATCCTGCACGTGGTACTGGAGGCCGACACCGTTATACGCCGGATGAACGGCGAACCGATACCGCAAACCGAGCTATCCGTACCGGCGGAAATCATCGACACCTATGAATATTTGTTGCACGACGACAGCCCGGCTCCGTGCCTGTGCCGGACGAAAGGAATCGACCGGCTGTACCTCATTTCGTGGATGGAGGCGTTGCTTTCGGAACGGCTGGAGCGAAAAACCGCCGACATCCTTTCGCTCCTTACCCGGTATAAGGGCGACTGGAACGAAGTGTTTTACATCGTGCTTACCCGCAGCTTCGGATTCGGCGCCAACAACGACGCCTTCGAGCAGCTCGCCCGCAGCCTTCCGCTCCGGTATATCCTGAAGCACCGCAACAGCATCCGCCAGACGGAAGCGCTGTTTTTCGGACAGGCGGGAATGCTCGAAGAAAACAATCCGGACGACTATTACTTCGCCCTGCAACAAGAATACCGGTTCCTGCAACACAAATTCGACCTCTTTCCGATGCCCGAGAGCAGTTACCGGAACGCCTCGGTACGCCCCGGCAACTTTCCGCATATCAAGCTGGCCCAGCTGGCCGCCCTCTGGAGCGGGCACGAATCGCTATTCTCGGCCGTGCTGCATACCTACGACCTGAAATCGCTGCAAAACCTGTTCCGCACCGAGCCGTCGGCTTACTGGGAAACGCATTACCACTTCCGTTATCCGTCGGTACGCAAAAGCAAGCCGTTAGGCGAAAACGCCCTGAACATACTGCTTATCAATACGGTAGTTCCTATCCTGTTTGCTTACGGGCTGCATACCCGCCTGCCCGAGTACACCGAGCAGGCAATCGCCTTACTGGAGAAACTGCCGCCCGAACGGAACAGCATCGTTACGTTGTTCCGAAGCGCCGGATTTCAAACCGACCACGCTGCCGACACGCAGGCGCTTATCCAACTCAGGCACGCTTATTGCGAAAAAAAGAGATGCCTGAGCTGCAGAATAGGATTCAAACTATTACAGCCGAATAAATAAAACGCCTATCTTTGTGCTCCTTGCCGGGGTATCTTTGCAAGGAAAGCAAACAGCCCGGCGGCATAAAATATACTTTTTAAACAGCCCCGCGAAAACGAAACGGAAACGGAATCTGTTTAAAGAGACAGGCTGATTTTAACGGTAAAAACAGGATGAAAAGGAAATCCATTACAAACGGCATAGTGGCAGGCGCGGCGTTGTGTATGCTGGCGTTGCTGCACGCATGCGCCAACATGGCCTCGCCCAACGGCGGCCCGTACGACGAAGCTCCTCCCCGCTTCGTACGCAGCAACCCGGCGCCCAACCAGACGAATTTCCACGGAAAAAAGATAGAAATCGAGTTCGACGAGCTGGTGCAGCTCGACAAACCGATGGAAAACGTGATTATCACTCCGCCGCAATTGCAACTGCCGGTGGTGAAAACGGCCGGGCGCAAAGTAATCGTGGAGCTGAGAGATACCTTGAAGCCGAACACCACCTACACCATCGACTTTACCAATTCCATCGCCGACAACAACGAGAAGAACGTGTTCGAAAACTTTTCGTTCGCTTTTTCCACCGGCGACCAGATCGACTCGCTGGAAGTGGCCGGCACGCTGCTGAACGCCGAGAACCTGGAACCGATGCCGGGCATTACGGTAGGATTGCATTCGAACCTCGACGACAGCGCTTTCGTAAAGCTCCCCTTCGACCGCACTTCGCGCACCAACGAGCGCGGACACTTCATTATACGCAACGTAGCCGAAGGCACGTACCGGCTGTATGCGCTGAACGACGTAAACCGCGACTACAAATTCGACCAGCCGGGCGAAGAACTGGCGTTCCTCGATTCGCTGGTGGTGCCCGCTTTCTACGCCGATACCCGGCAGGATACGCTGTGGAAAGATACGCTCACTATCGATACGATTATCCCGGTAGCGTTTACCCACTTCACGCCCGACGACGTGGTGATGCGCCTGTTTAAGGAAAAATTCGAACGGCAATACATCCTGAAGCCGGAACGGAACACGGAAAACCTGTTCACCCTGCGGTTCAACGCCGCGCTGGATACGGTGCCGCTACCGGTACCGCTCAACTTCGAGCCGGAGCAAAGCGAGTGGTTTATCGCCCAGCCCGCCGAGGCCGGCAAAGCGGTTCACTTCTGGCTTACCGATTCGACGGTATGGAAAAGGGATACGCTGGCCATCGAGCTGACGTATCCGAAGAGCGACTCGCTGAATATTCTGCAACCGCAAACGGATACCCTGCGCCTGGTGTTACGGAACCGTCCGAAAGAAAAAAAGAAGAAAAAGAAAAACGACGAGCCGGAACCCATCGTGTTCCTGAATATGAACATCGACGCGCCGGGTAAAATGGATATTTTCGACACGGTATCGGTTACGTTCGACGAGCCGGTGCTGGCGCTCGACAAAGACCGATTCAAGCTCGAAATAGAGGAAGACTCGGTATGGAAAGCGGTCGACTTCGACTTTTTCCAGGACTCGCTGAACCTGCTCGATTTTTATATCGACCGGAAATGGGAGTATGCCCAGCGTTTCAGGCTCCAGGTAGACTCGGCCGCCATTTACAGCGTATACGGCAAGTGGAACAAGCCTTACTCGGGCGAGTTCACCATCAAGACGGAAGACGAGTACGGGCATTTGTACATCAACGTGGCGGGCGTGGATACCACCGCTTTCATCGAGTTGCTCGACCACAGCGACAAGCCGGTGCGCAAAAGCCCGGTAAAAGACGGGGGCGCCTTGTTTATGGACCTCAAGCCCGATAAATACTATGCGCGCATCGTGCTCGACGTAAACGGCAACAACGAGTGGGATACCGGCAATTACGCCGCGAAACGGCAGCCGGAAGAGGTGTACTATTATCCCGGATTCTTCGAGATCATGCAAAACTGGCAAATCGAGCAGAACTGGGACGTACACGCTACGCCGGTGGAAAAGCAGAAACCGCTCGACATTACCAAGAACAAACCCAAGGAACAGACTAAAAAGCACAGAGATTATAAAAATGAAGGAAACTCGTCGGGTAACTCCGGAAACAATCTCCGAGTGCCGGGCCTTTAAGCGGCGGCTGCTCTCCATTCTTTTTTGCCTGCTCGCATCCGCCCCGGTTATTCACGGACAATGCGAGCTGGCCAATGCTACGTTCAGTCCGGGCGAAAAGATTTATTACGACGTTTACTTCAAATGGGGCATCCTGATGCCGAAAGCGGGGGCGGCCGTTATCTCGATCGACGAGGCGACCTTCCGGGGGCAAGAGGCCATCCGCCAGCAACTTACGTTCCGCACCACCGGGCTTATCGAAAAGGCGTTTTCGATGCGCGATACCATCGATACCTATTTTACGCCGCAGTTGTTGCCGTTGTTTTACGAGAAGCACGCACTGGAAAACGGCTACTACGTAATCGACGAAATGGAGTTTCAGTACACAGGCGGCCAAACCCGTATCCCCACCAAACGGTATACGCCCCAGCGGGTCAAGATAGATACGGTGCACGTAGTAAACGGGTGCATGTTCGACATCCTGAGCGTAACGATGTACCTGCGCTCGCTCAACATGGAAAACGTGGCGATAGGCGACGAGTTCCCGGCTTCGTTCGTGATGGGGCGCGACATCGTGCAAATACGTTACCGGTATGCCGGCCAGAGCGTGGTGGAACGGAGCGAGACGCTGAAATACAAAACGCTGAAATTCGACATGGATGTGTACGACGAGGCGGTGACGCAAACCAAGAACGCCTTCGAGATATGGATTAGCGACGACGAAAACCACATCCCCATCAAAATCAGGGCGAAGCTCAAAATCGGCGCGGCCGAAGCGTATTTCAGGAAAATCACCGGCAACCGGTATCCGTTGTCGAGCGAAGTGGTGATTCCTTCGCGCAGGTAAAAACAACCCGGCGTTTCGTCGCATCCGTGCCGGCCGGCCATCCCGAAGGCCGGCGCATGCACCGGTTTAACCGGTTTCGTGCCCGGTTTTTTTCCGGTTCTTCCTCATAAAAACTGTATTCGCAGGCTGCGAATTTATATTCGTACGTTGCGGATTTATATTCGCAGGTTGCAAATATAAATTCGCAACCTGCGAATACACTTCGGTTGCCGGTAAAACGAAGATTTCATCGCGGCCAAAGCGTTTTTACCGGGCGTTCCTTCTTTCTTTCTGCCGGCTTTTAAGTAAGTTTGCCCTCCGAAACCGGGAAAGGGGGATGCCCCGGCAGAATCCAGGCATAGCTGGCTTCCGCCACCGGTTCGCACCAAACGAACAGGCAAATGGCAAAAAACAAATATTACGTGGTATGGAGCGGGCGCGTACCAGGTGTGTACACTACCTGGGAAGCATGCAAAGCGCAAGTGGAAAACGAAGCGGGAGCCAAATACAAATCGTTCGATACGGAAGAAAAAGCCCTTACCGCCTTCGAAAAAGGATATGCGGCCTATAAAGCCGCGGCCGACGCGATAAAAACCGCCGCGGCGACGAATCCGGACGCTTCCGCTGTCGGGCTGCCGGATAAGAACAGCCTGGCCGTAGACGCGGCGTGCAGCGGCAATCCGGGCGACATGGAGTACCGGGGCGTATTTACCGCCACCGGCGAGGAATTGTTCCGTATCGGGCCGTTTAAGGAAGGCACGAACAACATCGGCGAGTTCCTGGCCATCGTACACGGCCTGGCGCTGCTGAAACAAAAAGGGAGCCGCCTGCCGCTCTATTCCGACAGCCGGAACGCCATCCTCTGGGTAAAGAATAAGAAGTGCAAAACCCGGCTGGCCCGCACCGAACTGAACGAACCGGTTTTCGATTTGATAGCCCGGGCCGAGAAATGGCTGAACGAAAATTCGTACACTACGCCTATCCTGAAGTGGGAAACGTCCGTATGGGGCGAAATCCCGGCCGACTTCGGGCGGAAATAGGCGTTATTTTACCTTGCCGATTCCTTCGTATACGAATCCGGCTTCCTTCAACTCGCACGGGTCGTAGATGTTGCGGCCGTCGAGCAACAAGGGGTTGTTCATCAACTTCTTCACGGCCGCCCAGTTGGGCAGGCGGAACGTGCGCCACTCGGTTACGAGCAAAAGCGCGTCGGCATCGAGCACGGCGTCGTACATATCCTGCGCATACGTTACCGTATCGCCTACGCACCGCCGGCATTCGGGCATGGCTACCGGGTCGAACACCCGCACCCGGGCGCCCGCCTGCGTAAGGAGGCGCATTAACACGAGGGAGGTGGCTTCGCGCATATCGTCGGTATCGGGCTTGAACGCCAAGCCCCAGAGGGCGATGGTTTTGCCGGCCAGGTCGGGGATGTACTTCTGCAACTTCCGGAATAACACGCTTTTCTGCTCTTCGTTTACTTCTTCCACCGCCCGGAGCACCCGCATGGGGTAATGATACTTCTCGGCGGTTTTAATCAGCGCCTTTACGTCTTTCGGGAAACAGGAGCCGCCGTACCCGCAGCCGGGATACAGAAATTTGCTCCCGATACGGCTGTCGGCCCCGATGCCTTTCCGCACCATATTTACGTTGGCGCCCACCAGTTCGCACAGGTTGGCGATGTCGTTCATAAAGCTGATGCGGGTGGCCAGCATGGAGTTGGCGGCGTATTTAATCATTTCGGCCGAAGGGATGTCGGTAAAAATCAAACGGTAATTGTTCATCATAAAGGGTTTGTACAAGCGTTCCATCAGCTTGCGCGCCCGTTCCGACTCGGTTCCCACCACCACCCGGTCGGGCTTCATAAAGTCGCTTACGGCGTTGCCTTCTTTCAGGAACTCGGGGTTGCTGGCCACATCGAACGGAATATCCGCCCCGCGCTTGTCGAGCTCCTCCCTGACCGTTTGCTTTACCAGTTGCGACGTACCTACGGGAACCGTACTCTTGGTAACGATAAGGGTATAGTTGTGGATATGCCGCCCGATGGTACGGGCTACTTCCAGCACATACTGCAAATCGGCGCTGCCGTCTTCGCCGGGAGGGGTGCCTACGGCGCTGAATACCACTTCCACGTTATCGAGTACGGAAACGAGGTCGGTGGTAAAATCGAGCCGTCCGGCGGCGCAATTACGGTGTACCAGCATTTCGAGGCCCGGTTCGTAAATGGGCACGATTCCTTTTTTCAGGTTTTCTATTTTTTGCGCATCTATATCCACGCACGTTACATGCACTCCCATCTCGGAAAAGCAGGTTCCGGTAACCAACCCTACGTATCCGGTACCGACGATTGCTATATTCATGGCTTTTGACTATTTAAGTTGATAAAATTCTTTATACCAGGCTACGGTTTTCCGCACGCCTTCGTGTACGGAGGTGGCGGGCTGATAGCCCGTATCGCGTACCAGCAGCGACGTATCGGCCTGGGTACAATATACGTCGCCCGGCTGCATGGGCAAAAATTCTTTCTGCGCTTCCTTACCGCAGGCCGCTTCGATGGCGGCAATGAAATCCATCAGCTTTACCGGCTCGGAATGGCCGATGTTGTAAATGCGGTAAGGGGCCGACGAGGCGCTGGGGTCGTGGCTTTCCGCACTCCAGGCCGCGTCGGGTTGCGCCGGGCGGTCGATGCAACGCACGATGCCGGATACGATGTCGTCGATGTAGGTAAAGTCGCGGAGCATATCGCCGTGGTTAAACACGCGGATGGGTTTATCACGGAAAATGGCGTCCATAAACAGGAAGGGCGACATATCGGGCCTGCCCCACGGGCCGTACACGGTAAACAGGCGCAGCCCGGTGCAGGGGAGGTGATACAGGTGGCTGTAGGCATGCGCCATCAGCTCGTTGCTTTTTTTACTGGCGGCGTACAGGCTCACCGGGTGGGCGACGGAGCTTTTCTCGGAAAAGGGTACGTCGGCATTGAGCCCGTACACGCTGCTGGAGCTGGCATATACCAGGTGTTTTACCGAGGTATGCCGGCAGCCTTCGAGGATAGTGAGGAAACCGTCGATATTGCTGCGGATGTAGCTGGCCGGATGGGTGAGCGAATAGCGCACGCCTGCCTGGGCAGCCAGGTGGCACACGCAGTCGAATCGCTCGTTGGCAAACAGTTGTTCCATCGGCTCCGTGTCTTCGAGGTCGATGCGGATAAAACGGTACCCGGGATACCGCTCGCTCGAAGCGAACGAGCCCCACCCGACTGTTTCCTGCCGGATGCCGGCCCGGGCCAGCCGCCCGTACTTCAAACCGGTATCGTAATAATCGTTGATATTGTCGAGCCCGACCACTTCGTCGCCGCGCTCCAGCAAACGCAGCACTACATAACTGCCGATAAAACCGGAGGCGCCGGTTACCAAAATTTTCATAGGAATCGCATTTTAATCCGAAAGCATCTCTTCCGCTCCCCGGGCCAGCGGCTTTTTGCATCGCTTATCCCGACGTTTCTCCGGAAAGTACGGCCGTAACCGGCTACAAAAATAATCAATAAAACAGTATGGCTTTTACGAACTGTGAAATTTTACAGCGAATAACCCGATTGGTTGGAATAGGAAATATCCGCTTCGCCCGGATAAAAGGAATCCGAAAAGTAAGAAATAGGGAGCAGATAAAATATTTTAGCTACTTTTACAGCCGGAAACAAATAATTTTTACTGAGCCTCGAACAAATAGTTTTATGTACAAGCGAACGATTTCTCCGGAATGTGCCGGAAAGCTTTTCGCAGGCCGTTTCGTATGAAAATAATATGAATAACGAATAACAAATCTTCATGGATCAACCGTCAACTACCCATATCGATCTTATATTGCCCTGTTACAATCCGCATCCGGGTTGGGACAGCAGCATAATAGACCAGATGAACCGGTTGTACCGTACGTATCCTCATTACCGGTTCCATCTTTATTTAGTACCCGATGGGGCTACGAAAGGAATAACTCCCCAAATACAGCAACGGCTTGTAGAAACCTTGCCCGATACGCAGTTCGTAACGTATCCGCAAAATCACGGCAAAGGATATGCGGTAAGAGCGGGGGTAGCGCAAAGCCGCTCGGAATATATTATTTATACTGATTACGATTTTCCTTATACCGACGACTCGTTCGAACAAGTAATCCGGGCATTGCAGGAAGGATATGATGTAGTAGTGGCCGTACGTGACAGTAATTATCAAAAGAACCTGCCGGTTTTCCGTAAATTTCTGTCGCACGCGTCCCATTGGGTCAATCGGGTATTCCTCGGGCTTAAAATCAAAGATACGCAAGGTGGCCTGAAAGGTTTCAACCGGAAAGGAAAAGCTATATTTCTTTCTACTCAGGTAACCAGTTTCCTATTCGATACGGAATTTATTTACAAGGCTTCACACCGGAAAGATATTCGCATCGGAGTAGTGAAAACCCGAATAAAAGACGGGCTGGCCGTATCGGAAATGGGATTCAAAATCATACGAAAAGAATTAAAAAACTTTTTTCTTATTTTACGAAATAAGTAATTGCCGTTAATCAGATTTTTGTATATACCTGCAT
>DBGBSM010000387.1:0-21446 GCA_048468815.1 Parabacteroides sp. | reverse complement strand
TTCCTGTAGTATACAATCCATTGAAAAACAGTATACTATATTATATAGAGACATTTAACCCGATTAACACCTACTTGTTAATAACCTTGACAATGAAAAAAATAGCTTTCTGTATTTATTTGATATTCATTTGTATACACTTTTCACAGGCCGTTGATAACCAGTTTCCCGCCGATATTCGTTTTCTCGGAACGGGTGTGCGGGGAATTACCGGGTCCGTGTTGGCCAATCCGGCCGTCGCTGCCCGGGTGGAACGGATAGAAACGGGGGTGAGTTTTTACAACCGGTATGCCATGAAAGGCACCTCTACCGTTTCCCTCTCGTGTATTGTCCCGTTTCGTTCCGTGCATATAGCCGGCTTTTTTTCTTCGTTCGGCGATAAACGATACCGGGATACGCAGGCATCCTTTTTGGTTGGCAAACGGTGGGGAAACCGCCTGAGCACCGGCATCGGCCTTACGTACCGGTTCGTGCGGATGCAGTCGGTACAAGGCGTTCCCGCTTTCGTATCCGCCGCTTTCGGGGCCACTTATCAACCGGTTGATAACGTATGTGCAGCCCTGACGGTGATAAACGTTCCGTCCGTTTCGGCGGGCAATCTTCCGTTTCGCGGATTTACGGGATACGCACTTACGGCCGGCTGTTCCTGGCGGGTGATTCGTTCCGTACTGCTCGTAGCGGAAGCGGAAAACACGTTCGAAACCGGCATCCGGGGTGGAGCGGGCGTAGAATATACGCTTTTTCCCGCCTGTACCGTCCGGGCAGGTATCGGTACGGCGCCGTTGCAACCCTGTATGGGAGCCGGATACGATTTCGGACGGATTCGTATCGATGCGGTGGCCTGCTATCACCGGGAACTGGGAGTAAGTACCGGAGTGGAATTAAAGGTGAAGTGGTAGATGAAACGGTTGTTTATAACTGGGTGCATAACCGGGTTGATAATCGGTTATCCTGTTGTGGCACAGCAGATAAATACGGTTGATAACTGGATGGAATATGTGGAGGAAACGGCGGGAAACGAGTTGGATACGAACACCGGACAAGCCGAAGCACTGTACGAAGAGTTGGCTTACCTGGCAGAACATCCTTTCAACCTGAATGCGGCTACGGAGGAACAGCTCGGGAAGCTCCCTTTTTTATCGGACGAGCAAATCGCCGCCCTGTTGGCTTACCGGCGCCGGTACGGTGAAATGATAACCGTTTATGAACTACAGGGGATAAAAGAAATGAACCGGGAAACCATCGAGTTGCTTTTGCCTTTTATCTATGTAAAGCCGGTAGAGCATAAAAATAATCCGTTGAATTTAAATGAATTATTAAAGCATGGCCGGCACGAATTGATTTTGCGTTACGACCGGTGCCTGGAAAAGAAAAAAGGTTATCGACAGCCTTTCGACAGTTTATCAACCGTTCCGGCCGGACAGCGTTACTGGGGCGAACCGTTCGCTCATGTCCTGCGGTACGGCTTTACTTCCGGCGAAACGCTGCAAGCCGGCATCAACTTCGAAAAAGATGCAGGCGAGCCGTTCCTGAAACCGGTGCCCGGCCGGGCGAAAGGATACGATTTTTATTCCTTTCATTTCCTGTTTCGCGGGGAAAAGGTGTTGAAAACCGCGGTTGCCGGCGATTACAAAGCCTCTTTCGGGCAAGGATTGGTGTTTAACCAGGGTTTTCTTCCGTCGCGTTCGGCGGCCGTTACCCGGACGGAGCAGCGCAGCAACGGATTCAGGCGTCATTTTTCTTCGAACGAGCATGATTTTCTCCGCGGAGCGGGCGCCACGCTCGTTTTCGGGAAAACGGAAGCGAGTGTGTTCTATTCGTACCGGAAGCTCGACGGAACCGTGGAAGAAAACGAAATCCGTTCGTTCAAAACCGACGGCCTGCACCGCACGGCGCGGGATATGGAAAAGCGGCGGAGCATTCCGATGCACACAGTCGGCGGTCATATCCGGTACGTTTCGCCGGCTTTTTGTATCGGAGCCACCGGTGTGTATTACTCGTTTGCGGGCCGAACGGTAAATCCCCTCTTAAAACCGTATAACGTGTTTGCTTTCAGGGGTAACCACGCTATCAACGGGAGTGTTGATTACTTGTTGAAAATAAACAAACTTACCTTGTACGGCGAAACGGCTTTTTCGGGCGCGAAAGGCGTCGCCACGTTGCATGCCGCCCGTTTCGCACCGGCCTCGTACCTTTCGTTTTTACTGCTGTATCGTTTTTATTCCAGGCGATACGATGCTTTTTTCGCGAAAGCATTCGCCCAACAAAGTCGTATCGGAAACGAGCAAGGCGTATACATAGCTACGGAATTGGCTCCGTTCGCCGCCTGGAAAGTGACGGCGTATGCCGATGCGTTCCGTTTTCCGTGGGTGCGGTACGGGCTGAATGTTCCTTCTGCGGGAACCGAATACCGGGTACGTATCGACTACTTGCCGGGCACCCGGTTCACGGCTTCGCTGCAAGCCAAATCCCGTTCCGACGGAAAAACCGAAAGGCGGCAGGTACGGTTGCAGGCGGTTTATACCGTCGGGAAATCCGGTATGCTGCGGGCGGCGGTCGACGGCGTGCAGGCCGGTGTAGGGAGTACCGGCTGGATGGTGTCGCAACAGGCCAGCTATGCGCCGGCCGCCCTTCCGTTCCGGGCGGATTTGTTTGCGGCTTATTTCCGTACCGGCGACTACGCCAGCCGCATTTACTCGTACGAAAAGAACGGGGCGTATGCTTTTTCGATGCCGGTTTGCTACGGAAACGGGATGCGGCTGGCCGCTTCGTTCCGGATGGATATAAAAGGGCGTGTTACGGTGTCGGCCAAATGGGCTTGTACCCGTTATTTCGACCGTTCGGTAATCGGCTCGGGCGGGGAGGAAATCGACGGGTCGTTCAAATCCGACTTATATACGGCGTTGCGGTGGAAATTCTGAAAGGTTTAAATATCCTTGTGGCATGCCGTGCAGTGTTAACGAATCGAAACGAAAGTGTTTCCGTACCGGCTTCCGTATTACTTTTGCTTCCGGATTGGTTATACTGTAAAACTACGACCGGAATGGCTACTATTCTTTTTGATCAAATCGTGTTCGGCCCGGTACACAGCCGGCGCCTGGGAGTATCGTTGGGCATGAACCTGTTGCCTGCCGACGGCAAAATATGCTCGTTCGACTGTATTTATTGCGAGTGCGGCCTGAACGAAGAACGCCGCACCCGTTCCGGGTTTCCTTCGCGGAGCGATGTAAAAGAAGCGCTCGAAGCCAAGCTCGCTTCGATGCAGGCCGAAGGGATAGCGCCCGACGTGATTACGTTCGCCGGGAACGGCGAGCCTACCCTCCATCCGGAATTCGCCGGCATTATCGACGATACGGTAGGCACGCGCAACCGTTTTTTCCCGTCGGCCCGCATCGCCGTGCTCTCGAACGCTACGCGCATCGGCCGTCCCGCCGTTTTCGAAGCGCTGAACAAGGTAGACGATAACATACTGAAACTCGATTCGGTATCCGACAGCCGCATCCGGCAACTCGACCGGCCGGCCTCGCCCTCCTTTACTTTCGCTGACTTACTGGAAGGGTTGAAGCGGTTCGAAGGCAACCTCGTTATCCAAACCATGTTCCTTTCGGGCGAATACGAAGGCCGGCCGGTCGGCAATACCTCCGAAGAAGAAATAGCCGGCTGGCTGCAAGCCCTCCGCGAAATACGTCCCCGGCAGGTAATGATTTACACCGTCGACCGGGAAACGCCGGTAAAAGGATTGAAAAAGGCATCCCCCGCTTTACTCGATGCCATTGCCGCCCGCGCCCGGCAGGAAGGGTTCGACGTAACGGTATCGTATTGAGCAACCGTTTCCCGAAAGTCCCCGGGCCGGCGTCAGGCGAAAAAGCCGGAACCGGTTCTACATTTCCGTTAGGTTTTATTGCCCTATTTTACGGCAACTTTTCGTTGCAGGTGCTTGTTCATATCACATAAACCATTAAATAGCAACGATATGGACAGTAAAGATTCGGAAATGCAGAAAAAAATAAACTCAGGCAAGCTCACGTTGGTCGAATTTTTCGCCACCTGGTGCATCCATTGCCAGCGTATGCAACCTATTGTAGAGAAGTTCGAGAAGGAAATGGAAGGCAAGCTCCAGGTAATCCAGGTGGATATAGATAAGTACGAGCAACTGGCTTCCGACTTCGACATCGAAGGAACGCCTACGTTCATCCTCATGGAGAATGGCGAGCAATTGTGGCGCGAAGCCGGCGAAATGTCGCTCGAAGAACTGAAAGATGCGGTAAAAGAGTTTATCGGGCAACCGGCCGGTGCGGAATAAACCCGTCACGCACGAAATAAAGAAAAGGAAATCTATCCCAGGTTTCCTTTTTTTATGCGCGGCTTTTCTTTGTTTCTTCGTACCGGAAACTGTATTCGCAGGCTGCGAATATAAATTTGCAACCTGCAACTATATATTCTTAAGCTGCGAATTTATATTCGTACGTTGCGAATACAGTTCGGATGCTGTCGTTTCTGGTTTTAGCTGGGCTTAAACCGGCTTTCCGGTGCGCTTATTTTTTCTTTTCCGGCCGGTCTTCGTCGCGTACGGCAGGCAATTCTTCGCCCTGTACCGCCGGCAGGTTCGTATCCGCGGCCGGTGAACCGGTTGTTTTCGGCTTCTTCCGGTCTAAGTATTTTTCCTGGATGGTTTGCATGAATGCGTAGAAGTTCGGCACGAACAACGTGGCGAAAATCGCGTTCATCGCCATACCGAACACCACGGCCGTACCCAGCGAAATGCGGCTGGCCGCCCCGGCTCCGGTGGCGAACAGCAACGGCATTACCCCGAACACGAACGCAAACGAAGTCATCAGGATAGGACGCAACCGAACGCGTCCGCCTTCGAGCGCCGCTTCGTGGATGGAGTTTCCCTGCGCCCGGTAATCGCGGGCGAATTCTACTACGAGGATTCCGTTCTTGGCCGACAAGGCAATGAGCAGCACCACCCCGATTTGCGTGTAGATACTGATGGGGATGCCCATGATGAAACAGCCCAGTACGGTTCCGAGCAGCGCTACCGGCAACCCCAGGATTACCGCAATCGGGCTGGTCCAGCTTTCATATTGCGCCGCCAACACCAGGATAACCACGATTAAGGCGAGGCCGAATATCAATGTCGTGGTAGAACTCGACTTGTTTTCCTGGTACGCTACCGACGTCCATTCGTACCCGAACTCGTTGCCTAATTGCTCATGTACCAGGTCTTCCATCGCACGGATACCCTGGCCGGAGCTGTATTTCGGGTTCACCACCGCCGAAACGGCCGCCGCCGAGTACATATTGTACCGGCTGATCTGGTCGAGCCCCAGTTGTTCCTCGATGGTAGTGAAGGCGGCGAAAGGCACCATCTTCCCCTCGCTGTTCAGCACGCCCAGTTTCAATACGTCGCCGATAACCTTCTGCGCCTGGTCGTTCGCCTCGATTTTTACCTGGTAGATACGTCCGTACTGCACGTAATCGTTCACGTACGAAGCCCCCATAAACAAACTCAGCGTCTGGAATACCTGGTTGAGTTGCAGCCCCATCACCTGTACCTTGTCGCGGTCGATGTTGAGGAAGTACTGCGGTACGTTCGCCTGGTACATACTCGACAACTGGAGTAGCTGCGGATGCGTGCGGTAATTCTGTAGCAACGCTTGCACGGCGTTTTGCAGTTCGGTAGCCCCCAGGTTGTTCCGGTCTTCGAGCTCCATTTGCAACCCGCCGAAAGCCCCGAGGCCCGGAATGGCCGGCGGCACCATCGCAAAAATCTGCGCCGCCTGGATAGTCGAAGCATCCCGGTTGAACCGGTTCACGATTGCTTCGGCGGTATGTTCCTTTCCTTTCCGGTCGCTCCAGTTTTTCAGGATAACGAAAAACGTACCGTTGTTCGTTTGCTCGCCCCCGCCCATAATCGAAAAGCCGCTTACGCCGATATACGATTTTACTTCCGGGTAGCGGTTCAATATCTTTCCTACCTCTTCGCCCACCGCTTCGGTGCGCACTAAGCTCGAAGCTGCCGGCAACTGTACGGAAACGAGGAAATACCCTTCGTCTTCCGTAGGGATGAACGAAGTGGGCCATCGCATGAATAACCACAAAGCCAGTACGGTAAGCAAGCCGTAGCCAATCATGGTGGGCGCCGGATGGTTCAGCAACGTATTGGCGATACGGGTATAGAGATTCGTGGTTTTGTCGAATCCCTTGTTGAATGCCCGGAACAGGAAAAACCGCGGTTCCCGCTCTTTTTGCAGGAAAAGCGCGCAAAGCGCCGGGGTAAGGGTAAGCGAGTTGAAGCCGCTCAACACGGTGGAGGCGGCAATCGTAAGCGCGAACTGCTTGTATAACTGCCCCGATATGCCGCTGATAAACGTGGTGGGAATAAATACCGCCAGCAATACCAGTACCACGCCGATAACCGGCCCGGTAATTTCGCGCATCGCTTCCGTTACCGCATCCTTGGCATTGTATTTGCCGGTGGAAAGAAGCCGCGAGGCGTTCTCCACCACCACGATGGCGTCGTCTACCACGATGGCGATGGCCAGAATCAATCCGAACAACGTAAGCGTATTGATGGAGAATCCGAGCATCAGCATCACCGCCAGCGTACCGATAAGCGAAACCGGAATGGTAAGGCACGGAATAATCACCGCCCGGAAATTCTGGAGGAACAGGTAAATAACCAATACCACCAGCAACGTGGTAATCAGGAAGGTAATCAACACTTCGTGAATCGAGGCGTTCACCACGTCGGTGGTATCGAGCGTTACCTCGTAGTGTACCCCTTCCGGCAAGGTCGATGCCAGTTGCTCCATCTTTTGTCGCACTACCTTCGATACGTCGAGCGAGTTCGAACCCGGAAGCTGGTAAATAGCCACGGCCGCCGTTTCTTTCCCGTTCAGTTTCGAAACTACGTTGTACGAAGAGCTTCCCTGCTCTATGCGGGCGATGTCGCGCAAGCGCAACAACCGGCCCCCTTCTTCCGACCGTACGACGATTTCACCGAACTGTTCCGGCGTAACCAGCCGCCCTTGTACGGTAAGCGTATACTGGTACGGGTCGTACCCGTCGCTGATAGGCTGCCCCACGTAACCCGCCGATACCTCCATGTTCTGCGCCTCGATGGCGCTGTATACCATTTCGGGCGTAACGTTCCGGATACGCATCGCCTGCGGATTGAGCCAGATACGCATGCTGTAATTGCCGGCACCCATCACGCTTACCTGTCCAACCCCGGGCAACCGGGTGAGTTCGTCTACCAGGTTGATGCTGGCGTAGTTCGACAGGTACAAGCCGTTGTACAGCGGATTGTCGGAGTTGAGCGTAAGCATCATCACGATGTTGGTAGATTGTTTCCGGGTGGTGATGCCTTGTACGATAACCGGCTGCGGAAGGCTGGGCTGCGCGATGCTCACCCGGTTCTGTACCATCACGGTGGCCATGTCGATGTCGGTTCCCACCTCGAACGTAATCGTGAGCGAATACATGCCCGAGCTCGACGAGGTGGAGCTCATATAGAGCATGCCGTCTACTCCGTTTACCTGCTGCTCTATCGGGATACCGATGGTTTGCGCCACCGTTTGCGCGCTGGCGCCCGGATACACGGCCGCCACCTGTACCGTAGGCGGCGTGATTTCCGGATATTGGGCCACAGGCAGGTAATCGAGCGCCAGCAATCCGGCCACGACGATGATGAGCGCCGTTACGGTGGCGAAGATCGGACGGTCGATGAAAAATTTCGAAATCATAGCGGTGCGTTTTAATTAACAGGATGTATTTTCATGCCGTCTCTTACCTTCAGCAAGGCGGTGGTAACGTACCGGTCGTTCCCGGTAAGCCCTTTCACCACCTGGCGCAGCGAGTCGTTTACCAACTGTCCGGTGGTAATGTGCCGGTACCGTACGATGTTCGAGTCGTTTACGATATACACGTATTTGCCCAACTGGTCGGTACCGATGGAAGCGTCGCTTACCAGCACGGCGTCTTTCTGCTCCCCGTACGGCAAGGTAATCGTTACGTACAGGCCGCTTTTCAGCGTACCGTTCACATTGGGCACTTCGGCCCGGATGTTGAGCGTACCGGTAGATAAGTCTACGTTCGGCGAAAGGTAATCGAGCTTGCCGGTGTATCGCACTCCCGTATCGGTTCCCGGCGTAACCGCCACTTCGTGCGGCAGCTTCTCGTTGCTTTCCGGATGCGGTTGCATCAGCAGCATTTTCATATACTGGTTGTCTTCGATATTGAAATATACGTACATCGTTTCGTTTTTATACAACGTGGCCAGCGTAACCGGTTGCACGGAGCCGTTGATGTAATTGCCCACATCGTACTGGTTCCGGTCGATCATCCCCGAGAAAGGAGCCCGGATGTAGGCATACGACAGGTTCGTTTCCGCCGTGCTCAGCTCCGCCCGGGCGTTGTCGACCGCCGCTTCGGTTTCGGCTACGTTCGATTGCGCCTGCAATACCTGGATTTTACTCACGGCATCGCTCTTGGCCGCCTCTACCATCCGCTCGTAGCTGTTCCGCGCATATTCGAGTTGCGCCTGCGCCGTTTCGAGGGCGGCTTGGGCTTTCGTTACGTTGTCGCGGTAGATGGTGGGCTCGATTACGAAGAGCAATTGCCCTTTCTTTACCTCGGTGCCCGGCTTGAACAAAACCGATTGGAGCGTTCCGCTTACCCGGCCTACCAGGTTGACTGTCTGCTCCGAGGTAAGGTATCCCGGATACTCCTTGGTTAACACGATGTCGCGTACTACGGGGCGTGCCACGCTGATGTCGGGCGGCGGCGCCTGGGCGGCCTGTTGCTCCTTTTTCTTGCACGAAGTAACGAGTAACAGGTACAGGATTGCCAGCAATCCCAGGGTGTATTTCGATAATCTGTTCATATTGACAGGTGTGATTGATGTCGTTTGTTTACTTGTAAGCTTGTTCATCGTAATTCCATCCCCCTCCTAAGGCTTGATATAATTGGATAAGATAAAGCAGGGAATTTCCTTGCGCCTGTACCAGTGCATTCTCGTACGAGAGCAAGGAGCGCTGGGCATCCAGTACGTTCTGGAACGGCGAAAGGCCCTGTTTGTATAATTCGAGCGAGAGATTCAGGGTTTCTTTGCCCTGGTTCACCACTTCCCGCATGGCCACGATTTGCTTGATGGAGTTGCGGTACGAGCTCATGGCGTTCTCTACTTCCTGTACGGCCGTGAGCACGGTCTGGTTGAATTGCTTGATGGTTTCTTCCAGTTGCGCCTGTGCCAGCCGGGTGGCGTTAATCAGTTGCCCTCCCTGGAACAGGTTGATGGAAACGGTAGGCGCCACTTCGTACGTGAGGCTGTTGTGGTTGAAGAAGTTATCGGCGTCTTTCGAAGCGAATCCCACCGATCCTTTCAGGTAAAACTTGGGCCACCAGTCGGAACGCGAGGCGCCTACCTGTGCAGCTTGGGCGTTTACCTGCCTTTCGGCCGCCCGGATATCGGGGCGGCGGCGCAGCAAATCCGAAGGTACCCCTACCCCGACGAGCTCCATGTAATCGGGTAACGGAGCCGGTTGCTCCAGGATGGCTTGCACATCCGAGGGATACAGACCCAATAAAATAGCGAGTCCGTTGATATACCGGATAATACCGGCTTCGAGCACCGGAATGCTGGCTTTCGTATCGTAATAAACCGACCGCGCCTGCGCTACGTCGAGCTTGGATACCAGGCCAGTGTTGTAGCGTACCTCGGTGATATGCAATACCCTGCCTTGCGATTCCAGGTTGATGCGGGCCACAATCAATTCTTGTTGCACTTCCCGCAGTTGGATATAGGTAGAAGCCACCTGGGCGCTTAACGAAACCATCGTGGCGTTGTAATCTTCCTGCGAAGCGGCGAACAATTCCCGTTGCGCCCGTACCCGGTTCCGGATGCTTCCGAATACATCCACTTCCCAGCTCATCGAAAGGGCGGCGCTACCGTAATGGGTTTCTTCCTGCGGCAGCGAGCTGGTATGTCCGCTCGATTGTTGCCTGGTCCATCCGCCGGTTATGCCGAACGTGGGCGAATAGGCGCCGCGCTGGATGTTCAGGTTGGCGCGCGCCATGTCGATGCGGTCGATGGCGATGGCCAGGTCGTAGTTTTGCCGTACGGCTACCGCTATCAACGAATCGAGCAACGGGTCGCGAAACACTTCCCACCAACGGTCGTCCATCGGTAAGGTCTGCCGGAATGCGCGTCCTTCCTTCCAGGTTTCCGGTAGTGCACGTTCGATGTATTTTTCGGTTGTCTGGCTGTAGCTTACAGACGAAAGAAGAGAACAGAGCAATATCACACTGCTCCATATGCCTGACTTCATAGTTCCCGGTTTTTTTGATTTTCTTTTTTTCAAAAAGTAAAACGAAGATAGGCTGTACCTCGGCGTAACCAAAGCAAGCTTTGCTTCTGCACTCAGTTTGCACTATGCTGGTATAACAACGGGAAAAGAAGGAATGTTCTGCAAGCAATGTAACCACCGGTACCGGGGTGGCTAACCGTGGGGAATACGAACCGAAACACAGAGACACGAAGACGCAGAATTTAAATTATTGTTATCAATAAATCTTATTCTGTGTCTCCGTGTCTCTGTGTTCTGTCTTCCGGATAGCTCCGGCTACGCTTGTACGGGATGTATCGGGATAAGGAAACCGAACGTGCTGCCCTTGCCTTCCTCGGAAGTAACCGAGATGGTGCCGCCGAACTTTTCCACGATTCCTTTGCTGATAGCCAGCCCCAGGCCGAATCCCTGTTTTTTCTGGTTCAGCATGACGTGCCGGGTAAATATCTTTTCCAGTTTTTCGGCCGGCATGCCTGTGCCGGTATCCGTTACGTAGAAGTACAGATTATCGCCCTGCTTGCGGTATCCGAAGGAGATGCCGCCTGTTTCGGTGTATTTGATGGCGTTGTTCAGCAGGTTGGTGATTACCTGGTTCAGCCGGCTGCGGTCGGTAACGAACGGAAAGGAGTCGAGCCCTTTTTCAACCGAAAAATTCAAGTGGGGAGCGATTTTCAGCCGGATCGACTGGTAAATTTCGTCCATCAGTTCGTTGAGCTCTATCGGCTCGTAGGTAACGGCCAGCAATCCGGCTTCGATTTTCGATAAATCCAGGATATCGCCGATAAGGTGTAGCAACTGGTCGTTATTGGCCTTGATAATGTCGATATACGATTGCTTTTCGTCCGGGTCGTCGGCAAAGCTCAATAATTCGCTGAATCCCACGATGGCGTTCAGCGGCGTACGGATTTCGTGGCTCATATTCGCCAGGTAGGTCGATTTCATGTTGTCGGCCATTTCCGCTTTTTCGCGGGCCAGGATGAGTTCTTCCTCGTACTTTTTCCGCTCGTCTATTTCCGTACAGCATCCGGTTACGATGAGCGGATTCCCGTGTTCGTCGGTTTTTTCGGTATGGCCGCTCAACTCGTACCATTTGGTTCCGCGGTGGCAGTCGATGCGTACTTCCGTTTTGAATTCGCTGATTTCTTTGTTGAGCAGGCTGTCGTGTAAGCGGATTTGTTTGGGTAAATCGTCGGGATGGAATGCGGTAAGGATTTTTTTCCAGGAATAAGATGCGAATCCGGCCGCACAATCGCCGTATAAGCAAACGGTATCCTCTTCTTTTTCATCCCGTGCGAAATAGAAAATAAAGGCGCTGATATGCGCTTGCCGGAACGCCGAGGCCAGTAATGGCCGGCAAAATGCTTCGTTTTCCGGCTCCCTTTGCCGGAATATCGTTTTCTTACTCTCCTGTGCCGCAGTACTAAGTATGTCCATATTCGTTCGTTTACCCTGAAAAAATCCTGTAGAGATGCGTTGTGATTCGTGTGTTACCCTGTTGCCGTTTCTTTCTCTACCGCCTTCACAAAGTTAAGTATTTATTTTAAATCGGGAAAAGATAAAGCTTTTTTTGCAAAAAAGTAATCCGGAATGCAAAGAAAAAGTATATTTCCTTCGCATTCCGGAGTTTATGGAACGGTGAAAAATCTTTTCAAAAAAAAGAAGCTCAGAGAGCGTTTTCTTTCACTAAATATTCGGCGATTTGTACCGCATTCAGGGCTGCGCCTTTTTTAATCTGGTCGCTTACCGTCCAGAAGGTAAGCCCGTTCGGGTTGCTGATGTCTTTCCGGATGCGTCCTACGTATACCGGGTCTTTTCCGGCTATGAATAACGGCATCGGATATTCTTTTTCTCCCGGGTTGTCCATCAGCACGATGCCTTCCGTCGCGGCGAATGCTTCGCGCGCTTCTTCTACGCTGACAGGCCGCTCGGTTTCCACCCAAGTCGATTCCGAATGGGCCCGCATAACCGGAACGCGCACGCAGGTAGCGCTCACCTCTATATCGGAGTGCATGATTTTCCGCGTTTCGTTATACATCTTCATTTCTTCTTTCGTATAGCCGTTACCGGTAAATACGTCTACGTGCGGAATCACGTTATAAGCCAACTGGTAGGCGAATTTCTCCACCGTAGGCTCTTCGCCCTTGAGCAGTTGCTCGTATTGCTTTACCAGTTCGGCCATCGCGGTAGCGCCTGCGCCGCTGGCGGCCTGGTAGGTGGATACGTGTACCCGCTTGATGTGCGACAGGTTTTCGATGGCTTTCAAGGCCACCACCATCTGGATAGTGGTGCAATTGGGGTTGGCGATGATGTTGCGCGGACGCAGTTTGGCGTCGGCGGCGTTTACTTCGGGCACTACCAACGGCACGTCGGCATCCATCCGGAAAGCGCTCGAATTGTCGATCATCACGGTTCCGAACTTGGTAATGGTAGGAGCGTATTCCCGCGACGTACCGGCGCCTGCCGAAGCGAAAGCGATGTCGATGCCTTTGAAATCGTCGTTATGCTTGAGTTCTTTTACGGTGTACTGTTTTCCTTTATACGTATAAACACGTCCGGCACTGCGTGACGAGCCGAAAAGTACGAGCTCGTCCATCGGGAAATTTCTCTCGTCGAGTACGCGTAAGAATTCCTGTCCTACGGCACCGCTTACACCCACAATCGCTACTTTCATTTTGCGCACTGATTAAGTTAAAACTAATTAGGCAAATCTGCCCGTTGTATGATTTTTTGTTTTATTTTTGTCGCGCCGGTCGCTTAAACCGGCTCTTGTCTGTCACTTAGCTTGCAAAAGTAGACAAATTTATCACAAAACCCAATAACTATGAAACAGATTTTCCCTTTTTGTATCTTTCCGCTACTTTTTTGCCTCTTTTCTTGTGTGAAAACCGACTCCGTGAGCGAGCCTTTTCCGGTTTCGGCAACCTGGCAGGGCGATACGTCGCAGTTTATCGAAACAGACGGAGGCGGTTTTTCGCTGAACAGCTCGTACACTTCGGGCGAGGCTACGGTGTATATGCCTGTCGCCGGGCTTGCCGGGCAAACTTTTCGCTTTACTTTAATCACTTCCCTCAACCCTTCGTCCCGGAATTATGCCCGCGTATATCTTTGGAGCGAGCGGCCCGATACGTCCGACCCTGGCGAAGCCTTTTTTATTCGCCTGGGCTATACGAAAGACAATGTAAGCCTGTGCCGCCAAACGGGAACCAAAACGCCGAAAGTATTAATCGACGGCCAGCAGGGATTGCTGGAAGCCGGCAGCTCGGAAGTATCCGTGCGGGTAACGGCGGACGAAAGCGGCGCGTTTCGTTTGTTCACTCGCCTGGCCGGTGCGGAAGAACGGCAGGAGGGCGAGTATGCCGGGAAAGAAGCGCTTCCGTCGGGCCCGGGGTATTTTATGCTGAATTGCAAGTTTACCAAATCGGGACGGAACGCCTTCGACTTCAGCGGGGTGTCGGTAAATGCCGGAACGGAAGAAGGGGGCGACGGTACGGGCGGTACCGATATTCCGGCTGCCGACGCGCCCGTGCTGGAGGAGGTGCGCGTGCTTTCACCCCTTTCCGTGTGTTGTGTTTTCGACCGGCCGGTAAACTGTGCCTCCGCCGTTTTCCGGTTGGCGGGTGCTCTGGTGGCGGAACAGTCGCTTTCCACAGATAAGAAACAGATTACCCTTACGTTAACGGCTCCTCTGGAAAAAGGAAAAAGCTACGAATTACAGTGGACGGGGATAAAAGCGGAGGGCGGCGGAGCGGAAACGGGCGGTACGTTCCGGTTCGTTTACCCGGAAACCGGCGATTCCGGCGGCAACTCCGGCGAAGGAAGTACCGACATTCATGCCGCCGACCTGGTTATCAACGAAATCCTTTTCGACCCGTTTGCCGGCGCCGCCGAATATTTCGAATTGTATAACCGTACTTCGGAAGCGTTGGATGTATCGGGGCTGGCAGTTGCCACCCGGAAAGAAACCGGCGAGTTGCGGAGTTTGTACGCGTTGGCCGAGATAAAAACGCCGATAGCTCCGGGCGGTTACCTGGTTTTAACGAAACAGAAAGCGGGCGTCGTTCCTTTTTATACCGTGCTTTCGGAAGAAACGGTTTGCGAGGTGGGTAAACTGCCTGTTTTGTCGAACCAGTCGGCCACCTTAGTATTAGTGGATAAGGAAAGCGGGGAAGTAATCGACGAGGTGAGCTATTCGTCGCGCTGGCATTCGGCGTTGTCGGGCGATACCAAAGGGGTGTCGCTGGAGCGCATTTCTCCCGACGCGGATTCCCAGGAGCCGGGTAACTGGGCTTCGGCATCCGCCGCCGCCGGATACGGTACGCCCGGCTATCGGAATTCGCAGTCGGCTCCCGTACCGGATGCAGCTCCCGGAAAAATCAGCTTCGGGGCGCCGGTAAAGGAAAACGAAGGATACAGCCTGGCGTATACGCTCGACGAAGCCGGTTACCTGTATAAATCGACGGTATTCGATGCCGGCGGGAAGGCGGTAGCCGAAGTGGCTTCGGGCGAAACGTCGAGCGTGGCGGGAACCATCCGCTGGAACGGCCGGATGAAAAGCGGCAAGCCGGCCCGCCCGGGATTATATATCTGGCAGGTCGAAGTATACCATCCCTCCGGCAAAACGAAGCGGCATAAGGATACGTTCGCGGTATATTAGCCGTAACCGGCGCCGTCCGGGGTGTTTCTGCTCCGGCTTATCCGGCCGGGCGAAACGAACTTTGTCCGGGCAGACAGCTTTTTTTCCGAAACCGGGTTATCGGTTTCCGCCCTAATTCGTTACTTTTGCACTGTGTCCGGGCGAGTTCCGGTACATGGCAGGGATGGCATATATAAGTAAGGTACAGGCTATTTTTATAGAAACGGAATATTCCGGGGAAACAATCGATTATGCTGAATAATGAAAAAATAAGGTATATGCTGGTTTATGTGCCGGTGGTATGCATATTAGCGGGACTCGGGCTCCGTATGGTACCGGTAGAAATTTATTTGATGCCGATAAATGCCTGGGAGCGTAAGGTATGGATGGGGCCTACTTCTACGCAGAAAGAAGAAAATTATGTAGTGTATCATCACTGTTTTAAAAGCGAGCGAACGCTTATAAATCGTATTATCGCTTTTAACGACCGGACGATTCGGCTGGATTCGGTAAAAAAATACCCCGACGGCTATTGTCGCAGCTTTTTTAAAAAGGATAGGTTCCTTACGGAACATTACCGGGAAGAAGAAGACGGTTCGGATATAATCTACGACCATTTCGATAAACGCATCCTGCTATTCGAATGGCGTTTGAGAAACGATACCGTATATGTGGAGTTTTTCGGTAAGCATGGCCGGGTTCCGCTTACCTGCGCGGATAATTATGCCATCAGGATTTCTACCCTGTCCGAAGCGGCAGGTGAGTAATGTAAAACGGATGGGCCTGGAAAAGAGAATAACGGATTGGAAATTAAAAAAAGAACAATGAAAAGACAAACGCTGATTAACGTACTATTTCTGGCGGTTATGATAACGGGTTGTAAAAATGCGACGACCCGTACGCTTCAAAACGAAGCCGCCTCTTTACCGAAAGAAATGGAGCAAACTGCCGAAACGGATGAAGAAACGTTGCAGCTTACCTCGTTGAATTTAACGGAAAAAGAGTGGCAGGAAATAAAATCGAGCTATGAGAAGTTAGCGAATGCTCAAAATGAAATAATGAGTAGCGACACGTATGAAGGAAGCCTCTGGCTCGACCTGTCCGGTATAGCGGATTCGTCCGATGTGTCCCTGGGAGGCCGGTTACTGTATCATTCCTTATGCCGGCAAGGCTATCGATTTCTGACCAATGAGGAATATAACGAACGGATTCGTTCTGTTTTCGGAATCGATTTTAACCGGAGCCAGGCTTTAAACGAACATAAATTCAAAAGTTATCCCGATTATACGATAGCCTTTTGCCGGACACCGGAGGGTGAGAATGAAAAAGTACAGGCGGCCACGGAGTTTTATCCCTATAAACCCCATCACTATTTGTTGAGAAAGTTCAATCTTTGTGCGGTGCAAATGCCGTCGGTACTCTCGGTGCAAATGGATGAGAACACGAATAAAGAGCATATCCGGGTTCAAAAGAATGCGTTCGATTATCATTGGAACAAGTATGTGCTGAACGATCATGCGGGTAGTTTGGACTGGTTGTTAGCCAATGGAAAAGAAGAGGAACTGAAAGATTTGCTTCTTTGTTTCGGATACGATCGGGAAGATAAGATAAACGAACTCGTGCTGAACGACGACGACCTTTCCGTGGCGGACAAGTTTATGGGACGCGATGCGGAGGGAAATTGGAAAATTTACGAAGGAGTATTGCGTTTTGTGGAACGGTACTCTACGGCCAGCCGGAGCGACTATTTCGCGGCAGCCGGCGCATTCGTAGACCAAATCGCCTACGATCCCGATCGGGAAGATGAAAAACGAAAAGCGTATCCCCAGCTGGAAAACATATCGCTTGAAGAACGTCGTAAGCTGATTGCTTATGCGGTCAATACGCTCCAACCGCTGTATGAAAAATACAACGGACAGGATGGTTACGGTAATTCAGACTCCTATAATATCGGAGTGGCGGATTGTTTTTGGAATGCTTTCTTTCGCGATCACGAGTTGCTCGCCCACATAGAAGCCCACCAGGCTTACGGCTTACCGAATCTGGTAAAACTCCTCCGGAAGATGAAGGCGGACGAACGCCTGGTCAATGCAGAAACCGGCCTGTTGGAGCCTTGGAACTGGTCGCCGGAAAACGATCTTTCCGATACGGCCGAGTAAACAGATACCGGCGGGCAAAACGATTTTCTGTGCTTTCGGGGAATTATTTCGGATTATAAAAAAGGCGACCTGCTTCCGATAAGCGGGTCGCCTGTGTACTTTTCTTTCCGGAATATCCTTTTCCCGGCGTTTTTCGTACCGGAAAAAGCGGTACGCCGGAATTATATCCGCCTACCATGCGGAATCGGTAACCGGTACGCAGTACGGGTACGCACCGTACTACTTTCCGTCCAGTTTCTCTTTCAGGAACCGCCCCGTATACGAGCCGGGGCACCGCACGATTTCTTCCGGTGTGCCGGTGCATACTACCGTACCCCCTTCTTTTCCCCCTTCCGGGCCCAGGTCGATAATATGGTCGGCGCATTTGATTACATCCAGGTTATGCTCGATAATCACCACCGTATGCCCTTTTTCTATCAAAGCGCCGAACGCCTTGAGCAAGGTTTTGATGTCGTGGAAATGCAACCCCGTAGTGGGTTCGTCGAAAACGAACAAGGTCGGCACCTGCTTTTCCTGTCCTAAGTAATAAGCCAACTTTACCCGCTGGTTCTCGCCGCCCGACAGCGTCGACGACGACTGGCCCAGTTTGATGTAACCCAGCCCCACGTCTTGCAACGGTTGCAGTTTCTTTACGATTTTTTTCGCCTGGCTGCCGGTACCGGCGCTGAAGAACTCGATGGCCTGGTTTACCGTCATTTCCAACACGTCGTAGATATTGGCGCCCTGGTATTCCACTTCCAGCACGTCCGGTTTGAACCGCTTGCCGCGGCATGCTTCGCATTCGAGCGTGATGTCGGCCATAAACTGCATTTCCACCGTAATGGTGCCTTCGCCTTTACACTCTTCGCACCGTCCGCCTTCCTTGTTGAACGAGAAATGGGCGGCCGAATACCCCATTTGCTTGGCGAGCGGTTGTTCGCCGAACAGTTTCCGTATTTCGTCGTACGCCCCGAGATAGGTTACCGGGTTCGAGCGCGAGCTGCGTCCGATGGAGTTCTGGTCTACGAACTCGATGCTTTGCACCAGGCCGAGGTCGCCCGACAACGTGGCCGAGCCTACTACCGGCGCCGCTCCGTCGACGTGTTTTTTCACCCCTTCGTAGAAGATGTCGCGTACCAGGGTAGATTTGCCCGAACCGCTTACGCCGGTTACCACCGTCATCACATTCAGCGGAAACCGTACGTCGATTCCTTTCAGGTTGTTCGTCCGGGCGCCCGTTACCTCGATATAATTGTTCCACGGATGCCGGTACGCCGGCACTTCTATGCGGTCTTCGCCGGTAAGATACCGCACCGTATAGCTGTCGCTATCCGTTTGCAGGTGCGCCACGTCGCCCTGGTAAACTACTTCGCCGCCCAGCCGCCCGGCCTTCGGGCCGATGTCGATGATGTAATCGGCGGCACGGATAATTTCTTCGTCGTGCTCTACCACCACCACCGTATTGCCCAACGCCTGCAACTGGCGCAATACCCGGATAAGCAGGTCGGTATCGCGCGAGTGCAACCCGATGCTCGGCTCGTCGAGGATATAGAGCGAACCTACCAGGCTGCTGCCTAACGAGGTGGCTAAATTGATGCGCTGGCTTTCGCCGCCCGACAGGGTAGACGAAAGCCGGTCTAACGTAAGGTAGCCCAGCCCTACGTCGAGCAGGAATTGCAGGCGGTTGTTTATTTCCGTAAGCAACCGCTTGGCGATGGCCGCATCCGTTTCGTCGAGCAGCAAGGTGTCGAAAAACGCTTTGGCCTCCGCAATCGGAAGCGAAACGAGCTGGGCGATATTCTTGCCGCCTACCTGCACGTAGAGCGCTTCCGGCTTCAACCGGGCGCCTTTACAGGCGGGGCAGGTGGTTTTTCCGCGGTAGCGCGCCTGCATTACCCGGTACTGTATTTTATAGAGGTTCTCTTCCACGAAACGGAAAAAGTCGTCGATGCCGTGCACGCCCCGTGCGCCGTGCCATAACAGGTCTTTTTCTTTTTCCGTAAGCTCGTAGTACGGGCGGTGAATCGGAAAGCCGTGCGAGGCCGACGAGCGGATAAAGTCGTTCAGCCATTCGCCCATCTTCTCTCCTTTCCAGCATACCACGGCTCCTTCGTATACCGATAAGGCTTTGTTCGGTACCACTAAATTCTCGTCGATTCCGATTACTTTACCGAACCCTTCGCATACCGGGCACGCTCCCATCGGGTTGTTAAAGCTGAACATCATATCGGAAGGTTCCTGGAACGTAATGCCGTCGGCTTCGAATTTCTTCGAAAACTCTTTCGTTACGGTGCCTTCCGGCAGATAAAACCGGACGGTGCATACGCCGTGCCCTTCGAAAAAAGCGGTTTCCACCGAGTCGGCCAACCGGCTTTTCAACGTTTTATCGTCCGAAACTACCAGGCGGTCTATCAGCAATTCGACGGAGGGAGCCTGCAACAAGTCCGAACGGCCGGCGATTTCGCCGATACGGTATACGGTTCCGTCGATTTCCACCCGGGTGTACCCTTCTTTCATCAGGATTTCGAGTTGCTCCTGCATGCTTCTGCCCTCCGGCAGCACTACCGGCGTATATACGGCGAACCAGGTGCCTGCCGGGTAAGCGAGCGCTTCGTTCACGATGTCGGTCACCTGATGTTTCTTCACCACCTGGCCCGATACGGGCGAAACGGTTTTGCCGATGCGGGCGAACAGCAACCGGAGGTACTCGTATATTTCGGTGGAGGTGCCTACGGTGCTCCGCGGGTTGCGGGTATTTACTTTTTGCTCGATGGCGATGGCGGGCGGAATGCCTTTGATGTAATCGCATTCGGGCTTGCTCATCCGCCCGAGGAACTGGCGCGCGTAAGCCGACAGGCTTTCCACGTAACGGCGTTGCCCTTCGGCATAGAGGGTGTCGAAGGCGAGCGACGATTTGCCGGAACCCGACAACCCGGTAATCACTACGAATTTATCCCGGGGAATTTCCACATCTATATTTTTCAGGTTGTTGATGCGGGCCCCCTTGATGCGTATATTTTTTTCTTCTGACATTTGCTTCGGATTATGACGTGCAAACGTACTAATTTTTAACCGGATATGCAAGGAGGCGCCGGGGCATTGCGTGGGCCGTGCAATCGGATGCGAACCGCCGGGAAACGCGGCGCCCTGTATGGCAGACAGAGGTTTTCTTTTTCAGGCTTTCCGGCCGGCCTTCTTCTTAGTTTTATGCAACAGCTTATGGCGTATTTTAACTTTCCGGCCGGCGCTTACCCGGTGTTTTTTCCGGAACAGGCCGGGCAACGCGGAAGGCAACCTGTTTTTATAAACAGGATTGATTTATAGCGGGTTTCACCCGGGAAAGAAAAAATTATCACCGGGTACTGCCGGAAACGGATTTTTGATAATTGTGAAAAGTACTTTTCACAATTATGGTGAGAACTTTTCACAGCTATCAAAAGTACTTTCGATAACTATCAAAAGAACTTTCTACGGTTATCGAACTATTTTTCGTATAGCAGGCAGCGCCGGCGTATCGCTTTGTTTTTGAAAGATGATGTGTATACCGTACGCCTGAAACTGCTGTTTCCGCCGGTATCCGGGTGCGGGATGCCCCAAGGTAACTGGTTCGTCGGTTTCTCCGGCTTTATTCGGCCAGCAGCTTTTCTATCACTTCCGGAAAATGCGCGTATTCCAGGGCATGCACTTTGGCCGCCACTTCTTCCGGCGTTTCGCCGGGCAGTACCGGACATACGGCCTGGAATACCGTGGTGCCCCGGTCGTAGTTTTCGTCGATGCGGTGGATGGTGATGCCCGTTTCCTTTTCGCCTGCGGCTACCACCGCTTCGTGCACCCGCATCCCGTACATCCCTTTTCCGCCGAACTTAGGCAGTAAGGCGGGGTGGATATTCACGATTTTCGACGGATACGCTTGCAGCAATGCGGGCGGGATTTTAGCCAAAAAGCCGGCCAGTACGATAAAATCGACCCGGTACGCCTTCAATACAGCCAGTACCGGAGCGCCTTCGGCAAACTCGGCGTTGCCGAACGTAAGCGTGGGGATACCGAGCGCTTTCATCCGGGCATGTACGCCCGCTTCTTTTTTGTTACTCAATACTACCGCGACGGTAACGGTTTCGCTCTGAAAGAAGTAACGTGCGATGTTCTCGGCATTCGTACCCGAACCGGAGGCGAAAATGGCTATATGCTTCATGTTTTCCTTGTTTTTGTGCACAAAAAAAGCTAAAATGTGCAGTTTACCGTAATTTTGTGGTAAAAAATTTGTCACATTCCAATAAATATTCTTTCCTTTGCACTGCAAATTTAAAAAGTATATTCGTATTT